>JASLQE010000215.1 GCA_030744635.1 Dehalococcoidia bacterium
TCTCTACCTGTTGCTGGTCGGGGCTGGTATAGATGCGCTCCACAGCCTCCCGGCGCCCTTCCAGCAGACGGGTGGAGCCACGCCATTGCCACTGGTGGTCGGGCCAGCCGAGGATAGTGGGCAAACCTGTAAAGGCGGAAATCCGTCCGTATGGGGAATAGTCCTCCCCCACCGCCTCCACTACCACCGGCGTCCCCGGCTGCCGCCGCAGCCAGTCTACGGCCTCGCGTTCAGCGGGCTGGGACCGGGCCACATAGGCCAGTCCATCCAGTGTGGGCTGGCGGGAGAACCCCCGAGTGATAGACACCGTTGCCGCCGGTGGATAGTACAGCGAACTCAGCAACAACAGCCCCGCCACCCCCCACCAGCCTCTGCGCAACCACATTCCCCACCCCCTACCCTTCCACCTGACGGCAGTATAATACACCGCAAAAACAGCCCCAACGCTCAGCAACAGCCATGACTGGTAGGTAAGCTTGAACACCGTGTTCACTCGGTTGCCGTGGATATCCGGCGTGTGGAACATCTCCGCCCCCAACATCAGGAGCAGGGCCACAAATACCATAAGCCCGACAAATGCGGCTGGGCGTTGCTCACCAGGGGTACTGGCCTGCCGATCCCTGGCCGGGAGTATCAGGCTGGCCACTCCAGAGAGGGCGGCGGCGGTAAGAGCAATCAAAGGCACCAGTAGCCACAGCCGGGAGGCCACACGGGCCAGGCCGACGCCCGGGTCATCCCCCAGCAGGGCCACGGCCATTACAATCCCGGCCCACAGGAAAAAGGGGTAGAGGACAAGCCCCAGAGACGCCCCAGTCACCACACCCCGTACACCCCGGAGCCGATTGACCAGGAAAGGCAGCACCAGCCACAGCAACAACCCCCATACCAGGAAGAAGTGAAAAGGACGGCTGCCCGGCCCAAGCCACGGGAGCACCCCGGATACCGGGCTGCTGTAGCTGAGATAAAACGGCAAATAGAGCACATAGGAGCCTGCTACCACCATCCCCACCACCAGCCACTGCCCCCACCCCAACCCCCAACGGAGGAAGAGACACCCCGCGACCACTACCAGAAAAGGCGGGAAGTTCCACACATTGGTGACCGCCAGTGCGCCCAGGGCAAGCGACAGGGCCAGCGCAGTCAGCGGCTCTCCCTTCAGCCAGGCAGTCCCCCGTCCCTGGGGGGCACCGAGCACCGCCAGCCCCAGGCCCAGGGCCACGAATACAAAAGGCATGACCATCATATGGGCATGTAAGTCTCCAAACAGGAAGCTGAAGAAGGGGAACTCGGTGATGGTATTATCAACCTGGACACCTCCCATCCAGGAGCCGATGACCCTGGTAGCATGCCACCACCACACATCTTCGGTGGGGTGCCAGGCGGTGCTGGCGTAGGGTGTTTCCAGTCCGGCGATGTCCACCCATCGCCAGAAATCCTCTCCACCCCACCCCCGGGAGTAAACAAACTCCAGGGCGCCCTCCATGTTGGCTACCAGGAGTAACAGCCCCGCCCCGGCCAGGCCCAGCCACAGCCCCACCCGCCACCTGACTCCGGCCAATCTGACCAAGTTGAAGGCCAGGCTAAAGGTCCCCAGGGCGGTGAGGGCAAAGAAGAGCGCCAGGGAGAGGTTGTAGCCCACCGCCGGGGCCAGACCCGAAAGGCGTAGCGGCAGGGAGGCGGCTACGAACCCAAAATAGTAGTAGTTCACCGCAACGCCGCTGAGCCAGGGGTCAGCCGGGGGAAAGAAACGGTTGCGAAGCACGGCGTTGAGGAGGCCGATATCCATCGGTTTCTCGGCATACTGGATGTCAGGGTTGTAGGCCCGCACCACCGCCCACAGTAGGAAGGCCGCCAGAAAGAGGAGCTCGGTAGCCAGCACCGTTCCCCTCTGCACCCGGAAGAAGGCGGAAACCTCCCCCCAGCACCGCCACACTACCAGAAGCCCGGCACCCAGTAGCAACCCCCACAGTAGCAGGAGGCTACCGCTGGTGTTGGGCAATAGATGGAGGCTGGCCGCCAGCCACAGCAGGAAGGTCGGCAGCAGGAGACCCAGAGACTTGGCCAGGGGATAGCCCCGGTCCGGCAGACGATGGAAGATGAGGAGGGCTATGGGGAGCGAAGGCAGGAACAGGAGCTGGGACCAGAGGTACCACTGAGCTATGGAGAGCAAAGGGTCTCCACGAAGGCATCGGCGTTAAAAGGGGCAATATCATCCAACTTCTCGCCGGTGCCGATGTAGAGGATAGGGAGTCCTAACTCCCTGGAGATGGCCAGGACAATGCCCCCTTTAGCGGTGCCATCCAGCTTGGCCAAAAAGACCCCACTCACCCCTACCGCCTGAGTGAAGTGGCGGGCCTGAATCAGCCCGTTCTGGCCCGTGGTGGCATCCAGCACCAGGAGCACTTGGTGAGGTGCACCGGGTGCAATCCGAGAGGCGACCCGGCCCACTTTTTTAAGCTCTTCCATGAGGTTATGCTTGGTATGGAGGCGTCCCGCAGTATCGACCAGCACCACATCGGCACCCCGGCCCATAGCGGCCTGGATGGCATCATAGGTTACCGCCCCCGGGTCCGCCCCCGGCCCCTGGCTTATTACCTCGGCCCCGGTCCGCTGCCCCCACTCCCGTAGCTGGTCTATGGCCGCTGCGCGGAAGGTATCGGCGGCGGCCATTACCACCCGCTTACCTTCCTTACGGAGCCGGTATGCCAGCTTGGCGATACTGGTGGTCTTTCCGGAGCCGTTGACCCCCACCACTAGGATAACCTGGGGAGGAGCGCCATTGTCAGGCCGGACAATACCTACATCCAGGAGACGGGTCATTTCATCCTGGAGTGCCACCATCGGGTCACCTTTTTCTTCCGCCATACGCTCCCGCACGCGGCCCAGCAGCTCCTGAGTCGTGCCCAGCCCCACATCCGCCATCACCAGCAGATCCTCCAGCTCCTCCCAGGTAGCCTCGTCCACCTGGGGGCGGCTGAATAGCTGCCGCACCCGGCCAAAGAAGGAGCGGCGGGTCGGTGCTACGGCCTTCTGCGTCAGGGAAAGGGAGTCAGGTGATGGGCTCATGCGACGGACACGGGACGGTGGGCACCATCACGGCTGAGGAAGTTCTTCAGAATCTGGTGCCCCGTGGGGGTGAGCACCGATTCGGGGTGGAACTGGACACCCTCCACCACCACCTCCCGGTGGCGCAGCCCCATCACCTCCCCATCATCCGTCCAGGCGGAGACCTCAATTTCAGGGGACAGGCCCTCCCTGTATACCACCAGGGAGTGGTAGCGGCCCCCTTCTATGGGGTCGGGCAGCCCGTCAAATATGGTGCGGCCATCATGGTGGACGGGGGAGGTCTTGCCGTGCACCGGCAGCGCCGCCCGGTCCACACGGCCGCCGAAGACATGGCCGATGCACTGGTGTCCCAGGCACACCCCCAACAGAGGGATGCGCCCGGTGAAGTGGCTCACGACCTCGTTGGAGATGCCAGCTTCCAGGGGGGTGCACGGGCCGGGGGATATGATGATGTGACTGGGGGCCAGGGACTCTATCTCCTGGGCGGTGACGGCATCGTTGCGGAACACCTGAGGTTTCCACCCCAGCTCACCCACATACTGTGCCAGGTTGTATACGAAGGAGTCGTAGTTGTCTATGATGATGACCATGTATCAAAACCACCTGTAGCTCTTTACCGCCCCCATTATACGGTTTTTCCCGTCCCGCAGCAGAGGGGATTGCTTATT
>JASLQE010000216.1 GCA_030744635.1 Dehalococcoidia bacterium
CGGAGAAGGCCGCCGATATCATAGAGATGGTGGAGACGGAGAAGGCCGCCGATATCATAGAGATGGTGGAGACGGAGAAGGCCGCCGATATCCTTGAGGATGTTTCTAAGGAGAAGGCCGGACAGGTGATGGAGCGCATAAGCACTGAGAAGCTTACCGAGGTGGTCTCCGACATGTCTGAGAACTCGCTCACCGAGCGTCTTCCCGAGATGACCGCCGGGAAGCTGCATGAGATTCCACCAGAGACGCTGTTTGCGGCTCTGCCCAATGCCCCTACGGAACAACTGGTGGGTGAAAACCCGCCTGTGCCCCCACAGTTGTTCCGTTTTTCACCCACTGTGGTATCCACCACTCCTACCGAGACCCGCTACCTGGCTATCAGGACAGTTTCCGGTGAGTGGGCCATCATTGTTGGCAGCCCGCCGTTCCTGGATAAAGTGCTGGTCAAGTTCAAGGCTGATCTGAAAGATGTGGAGACCGTCGTAGAGGAGTTGGCGGAGAGGCCTGCCGAGATAGGTGTGGCACCGTCGGGGATAGTATCTGGTAACTTGTTCTCCATAACGGTAGCCAAGGCGGAGCCGGAAGATGTGCAGGTGTCCCACCTGACTTTCAAAGTAGAGAAGTCATGGGTAGATGAAAACAACATCCATCTTTGGTCTATACAGCTCAGCCGCTTTGATTCGGAGGCGGAGGCCTGGGTAGATATGCCCAGCAAACGGATAAAAGAAGATACTGAATTCATCTACTACTCCGTGGTCATGCCCGGTCTCTCGGTGTTTGCCATCACCGGTGAAGTGGCGCCGCCAGCGGTGAAAATGGCGGTAAGCGACCTCAGCATTAGCAATGCAATAGTAACGCCCGGAGAGACGGTGGTCATTACCGCCACCGTGAGCAACCTCGTAGAGAGTCAGGAGACTTTTATCGTGCCTCTGTGGCTAAATGGCACAGTGGAGGATACCCGGGCAATTACACTGAAGGGTGGCGCTCAGGGGCAGGTCAGCTTCACTGTGTCCCCAGCGGAGACAGCGAAGTACGAGGTGCGGATAGATAGGCTGTCGGGGGTTTTCCAGGTAGCTGCCCCACCGCCTACACCGACACCCACACCGGCTCCAACGGCGACGCCCAAACCCACACCGACACCCACACCGGCTCCAACGGCGACGCCCAAACCCACGCCTACACCCACACCGGCTCCAACGGCGACGCCCAAACCCACGCCGATACCAACACCAACCCCTGTGCCTACTGTGACCCCTACGCCTGTGCCTGCTCCTACGATTGCACCGCCCACGCCACCTGCCGAGGGGACACCTTGGGGCTGGATAACACTCATAGCGCTGGTGATAGTAGCAGCGGCGGCAGCGGCCTACTTCGGCTGGTGGAGACGGAGGGCAGTGAGTAGCTGATTTCGCCCGTGGGTGGAAACCGCGATGTAGTTTCGCCTTGAAGTCCATGGCGAGAAAGGTATAACGTTGATGGCAATCCAAACGTAGCGCGTTGATGCCGGAGAGCAACGCGCTACGTTTGAGGGAGTTCCTTGTCTGCTTGGAATGTGGGAGACGGTTCTTTGGGAGAGATACCACCATACGCCACCGCTGTCGCGTTTGCCACCGCATGGCCAGTATAAAACAAGCGGGCCTCCGGTCTGGCCGGGCTTGTTTTGAAGCCAATTGTGTAGCGCAAACAGATTACCACCCCACCTTCTGCCATCGGAAGTCAACGACCTGACCATACAGGTGGCCGCTTTCTCTTCAGTGTCTGGTAAGGCAAAAACCCCAGCGAGCTGTGAAGCTCTTGCTTGTCGAGGCGGGTATTCCGGGATATCAGGGGTATCGGGCCAAGGAATTTGCGTCGTAGATGGGTAGCGGGTAACATAGTAGAAGGCAACATGAAAGCATAGTTTGCCTCCGGGGTGCAGTGATAATATGGCCGAAGGACTCTGAAGGAGAGCACTGTGGCCTGAGCTTGCCCCTCTGAAGTACTGGGCCCACCTCAGTGGAGCAGAAGTTAACATGAGATGGAGACCTTATAGAATTGCTGACTTGGTCCAAGCGTTAGCCGGGGAGAGATGACCAGAAATCCCTATCTAAGGCTGGGCTTGGTGTTGGCGTTGTCCGGGGCGGTATCGGCACCCATATTATACTTCGTGGTGGCTTCGGTGGCCTTGACCGCCCTGGCCATCTCCACCATAATCCTGGGGTTGGTAAGTGCCATGCTAGGCAACGCCCGCCCTGATATATCCCCAGAGGCCAGCCAGATGATGCTCCGAACGGGGATGGAGAACATCGCTGCCCTGCTGGAGGAGCTGGGGCTGAGAACGCGGGCGGTCTACCTGCCCTCCTCAGCCGACAGCGACCGGCCCAGAGCCATTATACCTCTCAGCGAGGATGGTCCACTGCCTGGCACAGGGCAGGTTGTCACAGGCAGGTTGATAGCCCGGTACGGACCGAACCAGGAGGACATGTGCCTCGTGGTAAGCAGCCCAGGGGCGGTGAGCCTAGACAGCGTGGCCATGGTACAAGAAAGTGGCCCTGACCAGATAGAGAGCGTTTTGAACCAAATCCTGGTCGGCATAATGGACCTGGCAGACTCGGTCTCGGTCCATGTGCTGGCCGATCGCATAACGGTAGAGGTGGCCAAGCCCAAGCTCAAATACGAAAACATCTGGTTCTATCGCTGCCTGGGCAGTCCTCTGGCCACCATAGCTGCAACCGTAGTCAGCCAGGCTCTGAATCAACCGGTGAGAGTGGGCAACGAGGAGGAGACCAAGAGGGGGGCCCGGATAGAGATAGAGGTGCTGCCGTGAGGGTCTACAACAGTTTCATCGTCGCTCTGGCGATAACCTTTACGGCCATCACTGCTATCATGGCCGCCTACGGCGTGGACAAGCTGGACACATATTTCGCCCTATACACCATAGCCCTGCTGGTGCTGACGACGCTCTATGTGTCCTTCAGCCCTAAAGCCCGCCAAGCGCTGAGCCTGGTAAGCATGGTAGCCTTTGGCGGCTTTACGGTGGTGGTGGCGTTTAAAGTGATCGAGATATTGTACGGGGAGTAGCCGGTTGCGAGCATGGATAGTGGCGTTAGCGATCGCAGCGGTGGCACTGGCTGCCATGGCGTGCGGCTCTCCTGCTGCCCCCGTTCAACCCCCCCATGAGAACCCGGATACCGCCCTCTTGGTGTTCGACGGCGTATCGCTGTTCCAGAAATATGCTGAAGCCCTGGAATACATCGATGCGATGGATGTGACTGGGATGCTGGTGCTGTTGGAGCGGGAGTCTCCGGCCAAAATCTCCCCTGAAATGAGAGACAGCATGAACGCCTTCCAGTCTTCAAGGCGTTCCCTGGGCTCGCTAATCCTGATGATTGAGGCAGACCAGGAACGCTTAAGAACACAGACCTCCCTGGTTCTCTCAACGGAGTCCTTGCAGAGCTTGGAGGTATTGGCACAGAAACTAAGGCAAGCATATATGGAGTTGGGGCCGATGGACCAGAGCGCCCGGGATATCAGCCGGTTGTTGCAGGTGGAGTCTGCTGCTGAAGAGGGCGTGCTACGGGAGGCCTATGAGAAGGTGCAGTCCAAGCAGCGTGGCCTGGGTAGCCTGCTCGACCTGTTCAGCGAGACGCGTGCTGACCTGGTCCAGCAGGCCGAGGTAGAGGTGATAAAGGCTATACCCCAAATTGAGGTAGATGCACAGGGGATGGTGCTGGTGCCCTTTGCCCTAAATGTCCGTGGCAAGGTGTATTCCGCCCTGGGCCCGCTCCAGGACGCCCCCTTGAGAATTGCACTGGGCGACTGGGAGGTGACCACCCGGAGCCGGGACGACGGTACCTTCGGCGCTCGCCTCAGCACCGGGATGAGCCTGACCCTGGTGGGCACCCAAGAGCTGCGGGTCAGCGTGACACCCGGAGAGCCATGGCATAGTGCCACATCCTTAGCCACAGACGTGACGGTGATAAACCCGGCCAACATCGCCGGCCTATCCCTTGCCCTGGCCATACCTGTCTTCCTCGGGGCCTCCCGGGTGAGAAGGAGGGCTGTGCCCGGTCCCCAGCCAGCCCCCGTTCTTGTAAGGAGGGGAAGCCCACTACCACAGG
>JASLQE010000217.1 GCA_030744635.1 Dehalococcoidia bacterium
AGCAGGCAGGTGTGCCCGCCGGAGTGGTGCAGGACGGCAGGGATATCTGTAATGACCTCCAGCTTGCCCACCGGGGGTACTGGGTAGATATAGAGCACCCTGAGATGGGCCGGCACCGCTACCCCGCGCCGGCCTTCACCCTCTCCCACACCCCGGCCCAGCTACGTCCCTCACCCTGTCTGGGAGAGCACAACGAGCTCGTGTGCCGGGAACTCCTCGGCCTTTCCGAGGAGGAGTATATACAGCTTCTGGTGGAGGGCATCCTAGAATAGCTTTCTGCCACTGCCTGCCCATCCGAATGCCGGGGGGTTAGCCGCCTATCAAAGTTCCGTGACCCGACGAGGTACCGTTTAGCATTCGCTCTCCGGATTACCGGCCACAGTGTCCTGTGGCTGTCCAACCGGCTCCAATACCGGTACCGCTGGCTTTCAAAGTGGTACAATTCTTTGGGGCAGGTCATAGAGGAGGCGTAATATGGGTAAGAAATATGGTCTGCTTACTTTTCTATTGGCCGGCCTTTTATTAGCGTCTGCTTGCCAGGGGGCGATCGGCACGCAGGGGCCGGTAGGGCCAGTGGGGCCGGTAGGCCCAGTGGGGCCAGCAGCACTACCTGTTTCGGAGGGAACAGCAGGGTCGGTAGGACTACAGGGGCCAGCAGGGGCCAGGGGGGTATCCGGTAACAAGCTCATGGGCCGATGGTGCCGGTAATGTCACAACTGATGCGAATGTCGGTATTGGAATAACAAGTCCCAAAATGGCCCTGAAAGTGAACGGGGAGATGAGGGTATCCAATGGAGTTCAGACCACTCAAGTGACATATATTAGCCCACGGGTTCACTACTTCTCGGTCGGCAGTGAAGAGTTCCATCCTTGGGGGAGCGACGTGCGTTATGAAAATTCTGGATTAGCTGGAGGAGCCTACATCCTATTTTCTGATATATTTCAATGGATGGCTGCTCCTGTAGACCTTCCTCATGGTGTAAAGTTACCTCGATAAAGTTTTTCTATGATGACTGGTCGCCGGACTTAGATTTGAAATTAAAACTTCTGCAAATGCCTTTTGGTTGGAGGTCACATGAACCCTTGGCAGAAGTTAGGCCATTCGGTTCGACTGGATATGGAAATCGTTCGACAAAGCTCAGCCACATAGTTGACAACGAGGAGTGGGCCTATAGTTTTAGGGTTGGTCACACTTGGAAGTTTGGGCAGGTTAGGATTAAGGGAGCCGTGATTACTTATACATTGTCTGAAGCGCCATAGAGAACGATACGAATGAGGACCTGCCCGTATTGACTCTACAACTTGTTAAGTTCAAATTGCAGTAATAGCAACTGAGAGGATGCCTTTCAGGAGATGGGGGGCATCAACCTGAAGTGTTGTGGGGCTGGAATAGATGGTTTGCCAGACGACTCCATCCGACATGCCTTGAAACCAAATGATGTCCTGCCTATACTGTGGGCATGTCGTCGCCTCCATTTCCGGCCCCCCTGCTCACCCGCAACTTCGTCCTGGCATGGCTCATAACCCTTTTCAACTTCGGCAGTTTCTACTTGCTGCTGGCCACCCTACCCCTCTACATCGTGGAGATAGGTGCCGGTGAAGCCCAGGTAGGACTTGTAATTGGGGTCTTTGCCGTCACCGCCCTACCGCTTAGAATTCTGGTGGGCCGGGAGGCCGATGTTTGGGGCCGGCGAAGGCTCATCCTGGGGGGGTGCCTGGTTATGCTGGTGTCCTCCCTGCTCTACATCTGGACCGAGTCCATGTTCAGTCTGCTGGCCGTGCGCATACTACATGGGGCCGGATGGGCCGCCTTCGGCACCGCTACGGCGGCATTGGCAGCGGATGTGGTGCCCCCTCGGCGGCGGGGAGAGGGGATGGGCTACTACGGCATGTCTATCAATGTGGCCATGGTCGCGGGGCCCGTGACCGGCATATT
>JASLQE010000218.1 GCA_030744635.1 Dehalococcoidia bacterium
CGGCGGTCAGGCTCTCCCGGAGCGTATTGTAAGATGCCTCATCCCGGGGCAGGACTCCGATATTCAGGTTATCGCCCTTGTCCCCGGTGCGGGCGTAGGCCATCTGTCTTAGCTTGACTCTCACGCTACCTCCATCACTTCAACGCCCCACCGGGCCTCCTCCCGTGGTATGAGGGTGGGCCAAAGGGAGACCACCTGCCGCACCGGTTGCAACATGATGCCGCAGGCGGCGGGCGGGCCTGCCACATAGAGGGGGTAGAACTCCTGGAGGAAACGCCCGGCCTCGGCCTCCGTGGCCACCCTAAGCGCCATGCGGAGCATGACCTCGGCGGGGCGGGCGGTGGGGGGGGTGAGAGGCCCCACCAGGGAGTTGAGGCCGATAAACTCAATGTTAGTCTCCAGCGGAACAATCCCTTGCATGGCAAGGCGCTTCTCCAGCATGACGGCCGTATCCCGCGCCTTGTCCTCGGCCATGGGGGGGCCGAAGGTAACGCAGCCCTCCACCATATAGCCGTTGAGGTACCCTATCACCGCCTTCAGGCTGTCCGTCCTCGGCGTGCCCCTGACCCGGCTTATCTTTACCCTGTCGCCGCCCAGGTCATCCACCCGCACCGATGTGAAGTCCGCCACCACATCCGGGGTGATGTAGGTGGTGGGGTCACCTATCTCGTAGAGAAGCTGTAGCTTCACAGTGGCATCGTTTACGATGCCTCCGGAGCCTTCGGTCTTGGTGATGACGGCCTCACCCTCATCGGACACCTCGGCTATCGGGTAGCCCAGACGCTCCAGGTTGGGTATTTCCCGCCAGTCGGTAAAGCTGCCACCGCACACCAGCCCGGTGCACTCCAGGAGGTGTCCCACCACCGTGCCGAAGGCCAGCCTGTCCCAGTCCGTCTCTCCCCAGCCGAACTCATACACCAGGGGGGCTAGCCACAGGGCGGCGTCCGCATAGCGGCCGGTGATGACCACCCGGCTGCCCCTCCCCAGGGCCTCGGCCACGGGGGGTGCGCCCAGGTAGACACTCATCCCCACCACACCCGCCTCTGGAAGGGAGAACTCCTCCCCCGTATCCATATTGCTGAGGGACACGCCCTCCCCTCTCAGCCCCGCAATCCGTTCCCTGGTCTCCTGGCCCACCGTGTCATCCCCGGATACTGCGGCTATTTTCAGCCCCTTCAGCCCCTGCCGCTGCGCCATCTCCACCACCCGCTGCGCCCCTGCCACGGGGTTTATGCCCCCGGCGTTGGTGATGACCCCAATCCCCTTCTCGGCACAGGGCTTCATCACCGAACCCAGGCAGCGCCTGATATCGGCGTAGCCCTTGTCCGGCTCCTTGATACGGCGCCGTTGGAGGTCGGAGATGGTCAGCTCCCCCAGGTTGTCAAAGGCGATGTAGTCTATGTTGCCACGGGCAACCATCTCCAGGGCGGGGTCCAGCCGGTCACCCAGCATCCCGGCCCCGGCGCCAATCCTTATCGTCTTGATATCTCCCCCTTTGTTTCAGCAGCCGTTGGGGGACGGGAGATGGCGACTAACCCGCCAACCACCGCCCCGTCATCTCTGGTAGTGCCCCCGCCGGGTCACGGAGTCGGCGGTGGGGGAGCCGGATTGATGAGCCCGGCAGATAGGGTCCGGGGCACCGTATCCATCAGCTCCTCCAGGCTCCACTGCCCCTCTTTGTAGAGCGTCTTCACCGGCGCCGGCTCCGGGAAAAGGGCTATCTCCCCTCCGGCCACAAAGAAGACACAGCCGTTTATGCCAGAGGCCTCATCGGTGGCGAGGTAGACCACGAAGGGGGCCACCTCCTCCGGCTTGAGGCGCTCGTGCTCCATCTCACGCGAGAAGACCCCGCCGCTGATGCCCATGGCCTGTGCCCGTGCGGTGCTGGCCTGCATCTCCGGGGTCAGGGTCATACGGGTGCCCGCCCGGGGACGGATGGCGTTGCAGGTAACGCCGTACCTGCCCAGGTCCCGGGCCACGGACCGCGTGAAGCCCACTATGCCCTCTTTGGCGGCGCTGTAGTTGGACATCCCGGAGACCCCCAGCCCCGCCGCCGAGGAGGTGTTGATTATGCGCCCTCCGCGCTGCTGCCGGAACAATCGCCCGGCATGGTGGGTACAGAAAAAGGTGCCATACAGGTGGACCTTTATGACATCGTCCCACTCCGCCTCGCTCAGGTTATATACCATCCGATCCCGGAGGATTCCGGCGTTGTTCACCAGAATGTCAAGGCGTCCGAAGCCGTCCAGGGCGGCCCTGATGATGCTCTCCGCCCCCTCCATTGTCGCCACCGTATCGTGGTTGGCAATGGCCTCACCACTGGCCTGGCGTATCTCCTGCGCAACCTGGTCCGCCGGGGAATCTGAGGAGCCTGAGCCATCCTTCTCCCCGCCGTAGTCGTTGACCACCACCCGGGCACCCGCCGCCGCCAGTGCCAGTGCCTCGGCCCGGCCTATGCCGCGGCCGGCACCGGTGACCACCGCTACTTTATCCTGCAACCGCTTTGGCATGGTTAACTACACCTCCTGCTTCAGCATGTGGGCGGCTGGCACCGCTCAGGGCACCAGGGCAGCCCTGGACAGCCGGCCCTCGGCGGCAAAGGCGAAGGCCTCGTTTATCTGGTCCAGGGGGAACTTGTGTGATATCAGGCGGTGGAAGGGGTACTTGTCCTTGTTGCCCTTCAGGAAGTCCAGTGCCCGGGGCACCACCCATGGGTCATAGGTCACCACACCCACCAGCTTACGGCTTGCCGTCACGATGAGGGAGGGATCAATCTCGGCTATAAGGCCCCGGCTGATATTCCCGATGAGGAGGTAGCTCCCCGCCACGCTGCACATATTAAGGCCCTCAGGCAGTACCTGCGGGAACCCGGCCAGCTCCGCCACCACATCGGCTCCCCTACCGCCGGTCAGCTCGCGGACCCTGCCTGTGCGTTCCCGGGGTGTGGTAAACTCCTCCAGGCTTATGGTGTGGTCGGCCCCAAAGGCCCTGGCAAGCTCCAGCCTCTCCGGATAGCGGTCTATTACAATTACCTGGGTGGCCCCCATCTCCCGGGCCACGGCGGTGGCGTAGATGCCCAAGCCCCCCGCCCCCTGAATGGCCACCGTATCCCCCAGGGATACCCCCACCCTGTCCAGGCCGTAGAGCACCTCGCAGAGGGCGCAGTTCAGCGGAGACACCATCTCATCCGAAAGCTCATCGGGGACTTTGAATATGTAGTGGCGGGGTGGCAGGTAAAAGTACTCGGCATAGGCGCCCATAAAGTGAGGAGGCTGGTCGCAGGGAATGGCCCTCCGTGTCAGCGTATTGGGGCAGGCGGCGCGGTTGCCATGCGTGCAGGCAAAGCACCGGTCACAGGGAAAGAAATACGGGTATACCACCCGGTCCCCCTCGGACAGGGGCTGCCCCATGGAATCGGTGCTCACCCCCTGGCCCATCCGGAACACCGTTCCCGTCATCTCGTGGCCCATGATGGCGGGAACGACCCGCCAGGGGGCCTCGCCCCTCCAGTAGTGAAGGTCTGAGCCGCAGATGTTAGCCAGGCTGACCTTGATGAGGACGGCCCCAGGCTCCACCTCCGGCACGGGTAACTCCCATATCTCCATGGGGGAGCCCTGCTTGGTCAGCACCGCTGCCTTTCCCTTCATGCGTCACCTCCTCTGCGGTATGGGCCTATTGTAGCACGGCGGGATTCGGGCCACGCATTTCACCGTAGGCTTGTAGATATGGTACCACATAGAGGCGTACCGGACGGCGAGGGTGGGTATCAGTCTTCCAGGGGCCGGAGGCCGAGCCTTTCCAGAAAGGGTTCCAGCCTGTCCGTCACCTGATGGGGAGAGAAATACCGGGCGTCCCCATTGCTGGACTCGTAGGCTACAGTGGCTATCCCATGCGCCTCCAGGACCTGCTCGGCTTCCAGCATGCCCGCCGCCTGGTTCCGGCAGCCCACATCTAGGTGCAAAATACTCCCCTGGCATTTCCAGTCAAACGCCCGGTGCAGGTACTCACCAGGTTTCTTTCCCAGTTTGGCACAGTGGTACAGGGGCCTGTTATCCACATAGCACCGGGCAAGGAACTCCATGGCATCATCCCTGCTCTTCAGCACCGCTCCCGTATCCTTGAACCGAGGGGCCGGGGTCCAACGCCCCTCCGGGGATATGTCCCACACTCCCCGGCTGAAGCCGGTGAAGCCCCCCAGTATGACCGCCCCGTAGCGCTGGCACAGGTCCGGGATGAAGCTCTCGGCATAGAACATGGGCTCACCTTCGTAGGCCAGGCGGGCGGTCTCCACCCCGGTGGCGGAGATGCCGTCACGCACCCGGTCATTTATCTCCGCCAGCACCTCCTCGAAGTAGTCCAGCACCTCCGGCAGGTGGCCGCCGACAATGCTGGGCACCCTGAGCTCCTGCAGCATGCGAAAGTCCAAGGGGGCCGGAACCGCCTGGTTGGCCATGCAGATGTGGGCGATGATAACCCCTTGCTCCCACCAGTTCTTCACCGCCTCCACCAATAGCTCGTCGTGGTATTCCTTGCCCGTGGCCCTGGTCAGGAAGTCCACGGCATCGTGCAGCCGGGCGGTGACATACTTTATGGCCGCCTCCCCCCCCTCCTGTGGCACATCCAGGACGAAGTGTGGGACGCCCAGGATCTCCCCGGCAATCTGAGCGGTCTTGGCCACGGAGTGGCAGAACTCCACCTCAACCACCACATCCACGGGGCTGGACTCGCCATTGCTGGGATTCATAGTGGTCAGCCCCAGGAGCAGCTCACCCATATAGTGGTGCATGGAGGAGCACATCTCCCCCCGGGGGTAGCCGCGGGCATCGGCGGCCTCGTGGTACTGGAGGAGGATTTCCGGGTTCCTCATGGCAACGGTAAAATACGGTCCGTACAGGCGTCGTGCCCATTCCCCCAGCCCGGCCAGCAATGGGTAGGGTGGGTTCTGAGTGGCCACCACTACCCCTCCCCTCTCCCGCGTCTCCCACGCACGGCGGTTGAGGCTGCGGCGCAACTCCTTCATTCTCCCCCAGAACTCCAGGGGACGGGTGGGGTACCGGGTCACAACTGACATGATTCCTCCTTATGCGGGGTGCGGGCCTCCCCTATATTACCCCGCGTTCGCCCAGCCCGGCTATGTCCTCCCAGGTATAGCCAGCCTCCAGAAGCACCTCTTCCGTATGCTGGCCGAACTCCGGGGCAGGCATCCTGAGGGACGACGGGGTCTCGCTGAGTTGGACGGGAAACCCCGGGTACTGCACCTTGCCGAAGTTGGGATGGTCAAAGTCTATAATATATTCGTTCTCAATCACCTGGGGGTCATGCGGCAGGTCGGCTATCTCCTGGATGGGGCCATAGATAAGGTCCGCCCCCCGGAATGCCCGGTCCCAGTCGCTATACGGTCTGGAGGCAATCACCCTATCCAGGATTGCGGTCAGCTCCTGACGGTTCTCCCGCCGCTTGCTGATGTTCTCAAACCGCGCGTCCTTTTCCAACTCCGGCAATTCCAGGGCGCGGCAAAAGAGCGGCCAATGCCTCTCCAGAATCAGGGCCAGCGCCACCCACTTCCCATCCTGGCATTTGTAGTAGTTGTAAAGTGGGTTGGAGGGGGTATTCCGGTCATGCCGGGGGAAGTCCAGCCCCGGGAACATCCTTAGCTGAGTCACAAAGCCCTGGAGGGCCATCATGCTCCCCAACTGGGATACGGTCACCATCTGGCCTTTGCCGGTCCTCTGCCGGCCCAACAGGGCCGACATCACGCCGTAGGCCAGCATGATGGCGGTCACCGAGTCCGCCAGGCCGGTGGAGATGTGCACCGGAGGCATATCAGGCTCACCGCTGGCCATCATGATGCCGCTCCGGGCCTGGGGAATGAGGTCTATGGAGGGCAGCTCGTTGTCGGGGCCTTTCTCGCCGAAACCGGAGGCCCTGGCATAGATTAGCTTGGGGTTATGCGGGCGCAGGTCGTCATACTCCAGTCCCAGCTTGGCGCATGCCCTGGGGCGGAAGTTGGTAAGAAAAACATCGGCGCTCTCTACCAGCCGGTAGATGACCTCCCTCCCCCCCGGGGACTCCAGGTCAACCACAATGCCCCGCTTGTTGCGGTTGTGGTGCTCAAAGGCGGCATGGCGGCCCTGGGGTAGCCCCAGGGGCACACCGAAGAAGGTCTGCAACCCCCGCAGTGGGTCGCCCCGCCCCATCTGCTCCACCTTGATTACCTCCGCACCCATGTCGCCCAGCATGGAACCGGCCACCGGCCCCACCAGGAACCCGGTCCAATCTATAATCCGCACCCCTTCCAGTATCATGCCCGGATGTACCTCCCTGCGAGTTTCAGGGAAGAATAATCTAAAAGGGGTGCCGAGGTCAAGCCGGGGAGGGTGGATAGTATGCAGAACCTCTCCCACCCGCCCACCCGTGATTATTTTTCCTGGGGGGCGAAGCCCCCCA
>JASLQE010000219.1 GCA_030744635.1 Dehalococcoidia bacterium
TGGGCTGTCGTAGTATTGGAGCCGATGACAAAGAAAGCCTCCGCCTGGGCCATATCGGCGATGGTGTTGGTCATGGCCCCGGAGCCGAAGCTTTCCACCAGCCCGGTGATGGAGGGGGCATGGCACAGCCGGGCGCAGTGGTCCACATGGTTGGTGCCCATCACCGCCCGGGCCAGCTTCTGGATGACATAGTTGTCCTCGTTGGTGCACTTGCCGGCGCCGAATACCGCTATCTCCTCCGGCCTGAACTGGGACAGGCCTCTGGCCACCTCGTCCAGGGCCTCATCCCAGGTAGCTGCTTCCAGGCGGCCGTTGCGACGGATAAGGGGAGTGGTCAGCCTCTCCGTGTGGTGGATAAACTGGGCGAGCCCGAACCTGCCCTTGACACAAAGATTACCCCTGTTGGCCGGGTTATCGGCGTCGCCCCGCACATTAACGATTGTGCTGCCCCGGACGCCCAGGTAGATACCACAACCTGTGCCACAATAGGGGCAGACGGTGCTGACCTCCCGCCCCGGCGGCAAGTTGTCCTTGGGGACCAGGGCTCCCACTGGACAACTGGTCACGCACAGCCCACAGGATACACAGGTGGACTCCCGAAACGATTTTCCGTAGGGGATCGGGGCTACCCGGTAGGCATAGCTGAGCGCTCCCACCCCTTCAACCTCCCGGCATATGCGGGCACAGCGGGCACACATGATACACTTGTTGGGGTCTAACTCTATAAAGGGACTTGAGGTATCCACGGGATAGCGATGCCTGTCCCTGCTAACGGGAGGAGGCGGCACCTCATATTCGGTGGCATACTGACGCAGGAGGCAGTCGGGAGCGGCTTTACAGCCACACTGCAGACAACGCCCGGCCTCCTTCCTGGCCATGTCCTCGGAGTATCCCAGCTCTATCTCCTGGAAACCGTGATGCCTTTCATTGGCTATGAGCACGGGCATTCTGCGCCTGGGCTCCCGCTCCACCTGAGCGAATTCCTCCGGTCCCAGCTCCTCCAGCTGTCCCTTACTGATGTTGAAGGGCGTCTTTTCCGGCAGTGGCTCTTCGCCCTTCACGTAACGGTCAATGGATAGGGCGGCCTTCCTGCCGGCGGCGATAGCTTCTACTGCGGTGGCCGGTCCCGTCACGGCGTCGCCGGAGGCAAAGACCCCTTTCATATCAGTAGATAAAGTGTCTGGGTCGGCCACAATGGTACCCCGGTCCGCTTTGAGGCCATCTTCCGCCGCCATGAAGGAGATGTCAGGAGATTGACCTATGGCGGGGATAACCGAGTCCACTGTCAGTACAAATTCTGAGTCGGGGATGGGTTCCGGCCGGGGGCGTCCGCTGGCGTCAGGTTCGCCCAAAGCCATCTTGATACAAGAGAGGCCACCCACCTTGCCGTTTGTCCCTGTTATCCGGAGCGGTGCCGCCAGAAAATGGAGCCTGATGCCCTCCTCTTCGGTCTCCTCCACCTCCCAATCGGTGGCTGGCATCTGGGACCGAGAACGGCGGTATACAATGGTCACCTCCTTGGCACCTAAACGAAGGGCGGTGCGGGCGGCATCCACAGCGGTATTACCCCCACCGACTACAGCTACCCGCTTTCCGAGTTGCATCGGCTGGCCCAGGGCAACGGCCCGCAGAAAACCGGTGCCCGGCAGGACGCCAGCCAAGTCCTCCCCGGGGATGTTCATCATCTGGCCCTGGTGAGCCCCGATGGCCAGAAGGACGGCGTGAAAGCCGTCTTCAAAAAGCTGCTTTAGATGAAAGTCTTTGCCCAGGGCACAGTCAGTCTTGATGGTCACCCCCAGCCCGGTGATATGGGCAATGTCTTGGTCCAGCGCCTCCCTGGGCAAGCGGTATTCCGGTATGCCATAACGGAGCATACCGCCAGGCTGAGGCAGCGCTTCAAGGATGGTGACCCGGTGACCCCATTGGGCCAGATAGTAAGCGGCAGAAAGGCCAGCGGGGCCGGAGCCGATGATAGCCACGCTGAAGCCGGTCTGGGGCTTTATGGCGGGGACAAACCCCTGCTGGCTTAACAAGTCCTGGTCTGCGGCAAAGCGCTTGAGGCTACAGATGGCTATAGGCTCATCAACCAGGGTGCGGCGGCACACGGTTTCACAAGGGTGTGGACAAATCCGCCCGATGACTGAGGGTAAAGGGAGAGTCTCCTTGATGACCTCCACCGCTTCACTATACCGCCCCTGGGCGATATAGGTATTATAGCTTTGCACATCGACGCCAGCCGGACAGGCTACCTGGCAGGGCGCCTGACAATCGCCGTAATGGTCAGCAAGCAAGGATTCCAAGTAGCGGCTTCGGGCCGTAGTGATTTTGGCGTTGCTGGTCTCTATTACCATGCCGTCTGCCACCCGTGTGGCACAAGAGGCCACCAGTCCGTGCTCCTGGAGCTCCACGGAGCAAATACCGCAGGCACCCAGTGGTTTCAACTGGTCGTCATGGCAAAAGGTGGGGATAGGGATGCCGTTTTCCCGGCACACCTCCAGGATGGAAAGGGGTGAGCCGACCAGGACCTCTTTGCCATCCAGAACTATTTTAATAGCGCTATTTATACTCATCCTCGCCTTATCCTGAGAGGGGGGCCGTAGCCCCCCTCTTATCTATTTTACCTTTTCCACCTTTACGGCACAAACCTTGAGCTCAGGGATTTTGGATACGGGATCCCGTGCGAAGTTGGTG
>JASLQE010000220.1 GCA_030744635.1 Dehalococcoidia bacterium
TAAATTGGTTCGGGGGGGTTTGTTTTAGAAAGTTTGGTCCTCCCCCCCCCCCCGAGGTTATGGGGGGGGCCCACCCCCCCAAGGCTCTCCGGTGATTCGGGGGCACAACATCCGGGCCTATATATACCGGGCGGGTGGGAAGAAAAAGATTTGCTAAACGACCCCTGTACCCAAGCCGCTATTAAGCGAGCCTAACTACCCTCGAAGGAGCAGAGGCGTGATGAAGACCTCAATGACAGCGGCCACCGCCAGTGCAGGAGCTATATAGACCAGGTACGGGCGGATGACCCGGCGTAAGCGGCGTCGGACATTGCTGGGGCGGCGGCGCAGCCATCGGAGCACCTCGCCCCCCACCTCCAGTCCCAAGGAGCCCGCCAGCAGCAGGGCGGGTATCTCCACCATCCCATGGGGGGCCAGCCCGGCCAAGGTGTAGCCCAGCCCCCACTCCGCCATCACCTGGTATATCACCAGTCCGGCCACTATCCCGTTGGTCATGAGGAATATTGCGGTTGGAATGCCCAAGACAACCCCCAGGATGACCGCCGCACCCGCCTTGACCACATTGTTCAAGAAAATAAACAGCAGCAGAAGAAGGTTGTCCAGCTCCGTGAGCGGAATTATAGTCTCTACTAGGGAATCCATGGTCTTGCGGGCTTCGGGCTGACCCCCTGCGGCATATCCCAGCACCCCAGAGCCGAGGAAGAGACCTGCCGCTAGCAAAAGGGGGCGGGAGAGTAGAGAACGGTGCGCCCTATCCCCAGAGTTTCGTAAACTCATCAGGCTCCATGCTAATCTAAGCGCATACACATGGCAAGAGTTGGCCTAGCAGCCTGATTATTTCCCGCCTGCCCACCTAGGTTTTATGTTCTGTGGAGTAAAACCCCTTTAGGCCCCTAAGGGGGAACAGGCAGGGCTTGCTCAGCGATACATGCGTCCCCAGGGCTACCGGGCAACGGAACGGATAGCGCCTCACGCAACAAATGCCCCTGTGGTACAATTGATAGGTGGAAAACGGTTTTCAGGTCCTGGAGCATACCGCCGATGTGGGCCTGGTGGTCACCGGGCCTGACCTGAAGCAGGCCTTCGCCACCGCCGCCGCTGGCCTGTTCAGCATCATAGCCCAGTCCCGCCAAATAGAGACTCGTGACTGCCACCACATTGAGGTTAAAGCGGAGGATGCAGAGTCCTTGCTGGTAGGGTGGCTCAACGAGCTTATTTACCTTTTTGATGCCCATCACATGCTGTTCAAGAGGTTTGACATAGTGGAGATAACGCCCACCCGCCTGGTGGCCGAGGCATGGGGGGAGCCGGTAGACCCCTCCCGCCACCGCATAAAGGTGGGGATGAAGGCCGCCACTTACCATATGCTCAAGGTGGAGAAGGAGGCCGGGGGATACCGCCTCCAGGTGCTGTTTGATGTGTGATTTATGGCGGACATTGCATTTCCCACCCGCCCGCCCGAACAAGATTACCTGGGGGGCGATGCCCCCCAGACCCCCGGGGGTGTGGGGGCTACGCCCCCGTAGTTATCTACCGGGCGGGTGGGAAGGATGATGCTTGCCAAGCAACATCATATGTGAGAGGTTTGTTTTAAGACTGGTGAAAATATATGGCTAAGTGGGACGGGCCGCTCAACAAGATTGATGACTACCGCTGGGAAATTCCCCGTAGCTACAAGGACGGGATGAGGGTGCCCGGCATCATCTACGCCGATGAGGAGATGTTGGGCCACATACGGGACGAGCAGGCCCTGGAGCAGGTGTCCAATGTAGCATTTCTCCCCGGCATCGTGGGCCGCTCCCTGGCCATGCCGGACATCCACTGGGGCTACGGCTTCGCCATCGGCGGGGTGGCCGCCACACGGGCGGATAACGGCGTCATCTCGCCCGGCGGGGTGGGCTATGATATCAACTGCGGGGTGAGGCTGCTGCGCTCCGACCTGCACCGGGATGAGGTGCTACCCCACATACGGAAGCTGGTGGACCAGCTCTTCGCCGATATTCCCTCCGGGGTGGGGGTCTCCGGCAGGATACGGGTGGATGACAGGGAGCTGAGCAAGGTGTTAGTCAAAGGTGCCCGGTGGGCGGTGGAGCGGGGCTACGGGGAGGCAGATGATTTGGAGGTGTTGGAGGAGGTAGGGGCCATGAAGGGTGCCGACCCCGAAAGTGTGAGCCGGCGTGCCCGCGAACGCGGGGCACCCCAGTTAGGCACCCTGGGCTCCGGCAACCACTTCCTGGAGATAGCCGTGGTCACCGACATCTACGAGCCGGAGGTGGCCCGGGTGCTGGGCATAGACGGTGAGGGGCAAGTGGTGGTGCTAATCCACTCCGGCTCCCGGGGGTTGGGCCACCAGGTATGCGAGGACAACTTGCGGGTCATGGAGAAGGCCGTGAAGAAGTACGATATCCATCTACCGGACCGCCAGCTTGCCTGTGCCCCATTCACCTCCCCCGAGGGCCAGGACTACTTCGGGGCTATGGCCGCCGCCGCCAACTACGCCTGGGCCAACCGCCAGACCATGACCCACTGGGCACGCCAGGCCCTGTCCAGCGTGCTGGGCCGCTCCCCCGGTGACCTGGGGCTAAGGCTGGTATACGATGTGGCCCACAACATCGCCAAGGTGGAGGAGTATGTAGTGGATGGCCGCCCCACCAGAATGGTAGTACACCGCAAGGGGGCCACCCGGGCGTTCCCGCCCGGCCACCCTGAAATCCCTTTCAGATACCGAATGGTGGGCCAGCCGGTGCTC
>JASLQE010000221.1 GCA_030744635.1 Dehalococcoidia bacterium
AGGTTTGACTATTTAAACGGTGTTGCCACAGCCCACACCTGCATCCACATCCGACAGGCTTACGGCAGCTGGGTCCAGCATGTCCCCACCCTGGATGGCTTCAGCTACTACCTCTCTATGCCTTCCAAACCCACCAGCCCCCGGGCACGACCGTTCCTAATCAGTGAGATGGAGGACCTCCAGCGAGCGATTGAGGAGTGGACCGGCAAGGCAATCAGCCCCCAGGCCCTCCAGGAGGCGATAGAGGTCTACAATCTGAATAGACGGCTTATGCGACAAGTATACGAGTTGCGAAAGGCCGATAACCCCCCGGTGAGCGGCGAGGAATGCATGTTTATGGTGATAGCCAGCCAGTGCATGGACAAGGCTGAGCATAACCGTATCCTGCAGGAAGTGCTGGCAGAGCGCACCGGTAAGGAAGGTAATGGCTGTGGTACCCGCCTTATGCTAATCGGTAGCGAAGACGACGATACCGAGTTCTTGCGCATGACCGAGTCCATGGGCGCTAACGTGGTTATTGATGACCATTGCACCGGTAGCCGTTACTTCTGGGGGGAAGCCCCACCGGCTGAGAGCCCGGTGGCCTCTTTAGCGGACCGCTACATTAACAAAATACCCTGCCCGGAGAAGGACTGGGACGGCCGGGTGCGGTGGGAGCACATATTCAATTTGATAGATGAGTACCGCGTTGAAGGGGCATTGCTCATACAGCAGAAATTCTGTGACCCTCACGAATTTGACATACCACTGTTGACGAAGGTCCTACAGGAGGAGAAGGACATACCGTGCCTGTTCCTGGAGTTTGATGTCACTGTCCCTGCCGGGCAGTTTCGTACCCGGCTGGAGGCGTTCTTAGAGATGGTCTCATTGGGTGTGTGACATCTGACAAAGGCCTGTGTTATAATACTCAGATTTTAATATTGTCGGGCAAAGGAGGTCCAATTTATGGTAGCCGCTGGTATTGATGTAGGGGCAGAGACAGTTAAAGTCGTTCTCTTGAATGGCGAGAAGGTAGTTGGCTCCAGTATCGTAAGGGGGGGCTTAGACAGGTCCAAGTCAGCAGACGAGGCGATGGACGAGGCCTTGAAGTCAGCAGGGCTGTCCCGGGGCGATGTGGAGCGCACCGTTGCCACCGGCATCGGCCGTAAAGAAGTGGAGTTCGCCACTGCGGTAGCCACCGAGATAGCTGCTGACGCCAGGGGTGTAACTGTGCTGTTCCCATCAGTCCGCACCATCATAGATGTGGGCGCCGAAGAGGCCCGTGGCATCAAGACAGATGGCACCGGTCAGGTTACTGACTTCGCCAAGAACGAGAAATGTGCCGCCGGTGTCGGCTCATTTGTAGGCTCCATGGCCCGGGCGCTTGAGATACAGTTGGAGGATATGGGACCCCTTTCCCTTGAGTCCGACAAGGAAATTCCCATGAATGTCACCTGTGTGGTATTCGCAGAGTCCGAGGTGGTATCCCTCATCCACGCCAAGGTACCCAAGCCGGATATTGCCCGGGCTATACACGGTGCCATCGCGACTCGTACCACCTCCATGGTGCGTCGGGTGGGTATAGAAAAGGAAGTGGTGTTCATTGGCGGCGTAGCCAAGAACCCCGGTGTTGTAGAATCGCTTAAGCGCCACCTGGGCGTGGACTTTCTCATCCCTGAGGAGCCGCAGATGGTGGGTGCCATTGGGGCTGCCATGATAGCGGCCACAGCGAACTAAGAGGAGGTAGGTAAACATGGCTGAGCAAAAGCCTGAGTTTTGGCGCTGGCATGAGTATACCTGGCGGGACGAGGGAAAAAACTGGAAAGACTACGAGATGATTACCGCCGGTGTGGATATCGGCTCGGTGAGCAGCAAGGCTGCCGTCATGGTGGACGGAGAGCTATACTCCTATAGCCTCTACCGCACCGGCTCCAGCAGCCCGGATAGCGCCCATAAGGCCATGCAGGGGTGCCTTGAAGGTACCGGCATGACAATAGATGACATAAAGTTCATAGTGGGCACCGGATACGGGCGGGTTAATGTCCCGTTTGCCCATAAGACAGTGACCGAGATTGCCTGCCACGCCCGTGGGGCCAACAGCATGAACGCAGGGGTGCGCACCATTCTGGACATGGGCGGGCAGGATTGTAAAGCAATTCTCTGCGACGAGCGGGGCAAGGTGCAGCAGTTCTTGATGAACGATAAGTGCGCGGCAGGTACCGGCCGCGGCATGGAGGTGGTATCTGACCTGCTTTCAGTGCCCATAGGCGATATCGGCCCCCTGTCCCTGGGCGTAAACCGGGAGCCCCCACCGGTAAGCAGCACCTGCGTGGTATTTGCCAAGACCGAGGCGGTAGGCTTGCTGCGTGAGGGCTTCGATGTGGCAGAGGTGCTGGCGGCCTACTGCGCAGCCATGGCCCACCGTGTTGTGACCCTGATACAGCGGGTTGGAGTGCAGAAGGAGTTCGCCATTACCGGCGGCATCTCTAAGAACTCCGGCGTGGTCAAGCGCATTGAGAAGGAGTTGGGTGTAGAGGCGGTTGAGATAGCGCCGGATGCACAGCTTGCCGGAGCCATTGGAGCTGCCAATTTCGCCAAAGACCTGCTAGCAAAGCAGATGGCAAGGGCTGGTGGATAATGTTAGCTAACTACGGGTACTCGGACGGGTCGGGTACCTACTACATCACCTTAGATACGGACAAGTGCAACGGATGTGGAGACTGTGTGACAGCGTGTCCTCAGCAGATGTTCCTAGTGGAGCCTGACGACTATGATGATGATAAGGTCGTAATCAAGGAAGCGATGCGCAAAGATGTGAAATACCTGTGCGCACCTTGCAAGCCCACCGCCGGGCCCAGAGAGTTGCCCTGCGAGGCGACGTGCGCTCCGGGGGCCATCGTGCACTCGTGGTGACATAACAAAGATAGTGCGACATTATTGTCCTTATATAATGTTGACATAAAGTGCCCCTGTCTACAGGGGCACTTTTGTTTACTTCAGAGAGGCCGCGATGCGCCGCCGCAGCACTTCCAGCCCCCAGCCGGTCAATGCGGATACCGCCACCGAATCGCCCAGCCGGGTCCGCTTAGCCTGGCGGCCCGGCAGCAGGTCTACTTTGTTTAGCACCATCAACCGGGGCTTGTCCGATACCCCCAGCTCGGATAGGGTCTCCTCCACCGTGCGGAACTGTAGTGGGGCCAGGGGGTGAGTGATATCCACCACATGCACCAGTACTGCGGAGTCCTTGAGATCCTCCAAGGTGGCACGAAATGCGGCTATGATACTGGGCGGCAATTTCTGTATAAAGCCTACGGTATCGCTGGCCAAGGCCGCTACGCCCCCGGGCAAGTGGAGGCGGTGGGTGGTGGGGTCCAGCGTGGCAAATAGCTTGTTTTCTATAAACGCATTGGAGCGGCACAGGGCGTTGAACAGGGTGCTCTTACCCGCGTTGGTGTAGCCCACCAGAGATACGACCGGCAGGCCCTCCCGCTGGCGGCGCTGGCGGTGTAATGAGCGCTGAAGGCGCACATCTTCCAAGAGAAGGGTAAGCCGGTGTATACGGCGGCGTATGAGGCGCCGATCCGTCTCCAACTGGGACTCCCCTGGCCCTCGGGTGCCGATACCCGCTCCCAGCCTCTCCAGGTGAGGCCACCGTCCCGCCAGGCGGGGTAGCAGGTACTGGTGCTGGGCAAGCTCCACCTGTAGCTGCCCCTCTCGTGTGCGAGCGCGTCGGGCGAAGATATCGAGTATAAGGGCGGTGCGGTCAAGCACCTTCAGGCCCAGTGCCAGCTCCAGGTTGCGGCCCTGTATAGGGGAAAGCTCGTCGTCGCATATAAGCAGGTTGTAGCCCAAGGGCTGTATGAGGTCTGTCGCCTCTGAAAGCTTGCCCTCACCCATGTAGAAGCGGCTTGAAGGGCGCACCAGGTGCTGGCTAAGCCTGCCCACCACTTCTGCCCCAGCGGTGCCGGCCAGTTGCTCCAGCTCGTCCAGGGAGTCGTCCAGTGTCCACCCGTACCGCCTGCCCTTCACCCTTACCCCAATAAGCAGCGCCTTCTCTGGCTCCCTCGTCTCATGCATATTTATGTCAGTATATTATGACTTTATGTCATACCATAGCTTTGGCAGGCCCGCCAAACAGCAGGGAGGGCCTGTTATCACAGGGAAGGTCGCCAGCCACTGAGCCGCTTCAGGCCTTCCTCAAGGTCATCGTCGCTGAGGGTAAGCGAAAGGCGGATGTAGCCCTCCCCGGCATCACCGTACCCCACTCCTGGGGTGACTACTACGGCGAGTTTCTCAAGCATCTCGGTAGCCAGAGAGACAGAGGTATACCCCGCGGGCACCCTGGTCCATATATACAGGCTGGCTTTAGGGGGCTGGGCCTTAAAACCGGCCTGGTTGAGCACCTCTATCAGGCGGTCACGCCGGCGCTGGTAAACGGCGTTATGCTCGGCTATGCATTCCTGGGGGCCTTCCAGGGCGGCTATAGCCATCTCCTGTACGGCTTGGGGAATACCCGAATCTATGTTGGATTTCACCTGCATCATGGCATGCACCGCATCGGCGTTGCCCACCAGCATGCCGATGCGCCAGCCGGTCATATTGTAGCTCTTGGACCAGGAGTGGAACTCTATGCCCACATCCATAGCGCCGGGGGCCTGGAGCAGGCTAACCGGCCGGTAGTTGTCAAAGGCCACCTCGGTGTAGGGGGCATCGTGGCACAGCACCAGGTCATGCTTTTTGGCGAAAGACACGGCCTTCTCAAAAAAGTCCATCCCGGCCACGGCGGCGGTGGGGTTGTTGGGGTAGTTTATCCACAGCATTTTGGCCCGCTGGAGCACCGGGGGTGGCACCGCATCCAGGTCGGGGAGGACGCTGTTCTCCTCGGTAAGGGGCATGTAGTGAGGCTGGCCTCCTGCCAGCAGCGTGCCCATGCGGAAAGGTGGGTAAGAGGGGTCCGGCACCAGGGCCACATCCCCGGCGTCTATGAAGCACAGGGCGGCGTGGGCGATTCCCTCCTTGGAGCCTATAAGAGGCATGACCTCCTTATCCGGGTCCAGTGTTACTCCAAAGCGACCCTCATACCAGCGAGCTATGGCCTGGCGTAGCTGCGGCAGGCCATCGGTCTCCGGGTAGCGGTGGTTGGTGGGCACTTGTGCCGCCTGGCACAGGCGGTCAATTATGTGCTGGGGTGTGGGGATATCGGGGTCTCCTATGGCGAAGCTCACCACCCTCTCTCCTTGGGCGCGCTTCTCGGCGATTTTACGACTAATCTCTACAAACAGGTAAGGGGGTAACAGGTCCAGGCGCTTAGCCAGGCGCATTATGAGGCTTCCTCCTTCCAGTCTCCTTCAAACACGGTGGCGGCGGGGCCGGATAGCTCCACCTGCCCGCCCGGTTCCCATCTCAGTGTGAGGGTGCCGCCGGGTAGGGCTACCTCCACCGGACTGCCCGCTTTGTCTTGTAGCCGCGCGGCCACGGCCACGGCGCAGGCCCCGCTGCCGCAGGAAAGGGTCTCCCCCGCCCCTCGCTCCCACACGCGGGCCCGCAGGTGACCCCGGTCCACCACGGTAACTACCTCAAAATTGATACGCTGCGGGAACAGGGGGTGGTGCTCCACCAGGGGGCCCACATCGGTCAGCGGGAAAGCGGCCACATCCTGCACGAAGCATATGGCGTGGGGGTTGCCCATGTTGACAAAGGTCAGCCTCAGCGGCTGCTCCGCAACCTCCACCGGGTATTCCAGTATGGGCGACTGCTGTACTGGTATGGATAGTGGGATTTCCTCAGCCTTGAAGCGCGGGGCACCCATAGACACCCTAACCCGGCATATCCGCCCGTCCTGGAACTCGGGGTGGAGGGTGCGGGGACCGCCTGGGGTGGTTACGTTGATGGGGCTGGGGGCGGCCAGGCCGCTATCTACCAGGTACTTGCCCAGGCAGCGGAGTCCGTTACCGCAGGCCTCGGCCTCGGAGCCATCGGGGTTGAACATGCGCATGGGGAAGGGCGGGGTGTGGGAGCTTAGCAGCAGGAGGCCGTCTGACCCCACACCAAAGTGGCGGTCGCACATGGCCCGTGCCAGGCTGTCCCAGTCCGTGTTCAACCCTGGTGCGTCCACCAGCACAAAGTCATTGCCGGTGCCGTGCATTTTAGTGAACTTCACTCAGCCACTCCTCCGTGAGCCGCCGGGCGGCAGCCGCGGGTTCCTCATTTATGTCAAGCCAGTGGATGCGGGGGTCACCGGTGCGGAACCAGGCGTACTGATGACGGGCTATACGGTGCGTATGATACTTGGTATGCTGAATGGCTTCCTCCAGAGGTATCTTTCCCTCAATGTGGTGACCTATCTCCCGGTAACCTGCACCGGAGAGGGCGGGCAGGGATAGGCTGTAGCCCTTTCGTAACAGTCCCTCTACTTCGACCACCAGCCCCTTTTCTATCATTCTGTCTACACGGCTGTCAATGTGCTGATATAGCTGTGGGCGTGGAGCGGAAAGGCCGATGAGCCGGAACGAATAAGGGAGAGGGTTTTTAAGCCGGAGGGAGGGGGGACCTCCCCGCAGGCGCACCTCTATGGCCCGCACCAGCCGCCGTGGATTGCGACGGTCTACGACCTCAGCCGCTTCAGGGTCCATATCGCTAAGTTTGCGGTAAAGCGCACCCACCCCCTCCCGGCGGGACAGGTCCTCCAACTCCCGCCTCAAGGCGGTGTCTGGGGGCACGGCTGGCACCTGCCATCCCTCCACCACCGCCCACACAAAGAGTCCGGTGCCCCCTACCAGTAAGGGCAACCTGCCCCTACTTG
>JASLQE010000222.1 GCA_030744635.1 Dehalococcoidia bacterium
CTCGTCGTCGCCACCGCCGCCCAGGAGGACGCCGAGGTGATAGGGCTGAGCTTCCTGTGTGGGGGGCACCTGCCGCTTATCCGCCGGTTCATGAGTGCGCTTCAGGAACAGGGCCTGGGCAGAGTCCAGGTGGTGGTAGGAGGCACCATTCCCCCCCAGGATATTCCGAAGCTCAAGGATATGGGTGTGTCCGGTGTTTTCCTCCCCGGTGCGGAGCTAAATGAAATCGCCCGGTTCGTCCGGAAAATAGCTCGGGGCTCCAGCTAACCCCACTAAGTATCACGCTTATTAAGCTGTTTCAGATGACTTCCAACTCTTTAAGCTCCACAATATCGTCCCAGTTGTAGCCACCTATCTCCAATAGGACTTCCTCCGTGTGCTCCCCAAGCTCCGGTGCCGGTAGCCTGGGCCCTACCTCTGCCCCACTAAAGACAACTGGGCTACCCACGACTTTGATGGGGCCCAGTGCGGGGTGGTCAAACTCAGTGATGTATTTGTTTGCTATAGCTTGAGTGTCTGTCATCAGGTCGGCGGTACTGTTTACCGGAGCGTAGGCGAAATCCGCGGTCTCATCCAGGATTTTGGTCCATTCCGCCCGGGTTCGGGTCTCGAAAATCCTGTCCAGGATTGACACCAGCTCCTCACCGTGCTCCCGCCTCTCCTCGGGGCCCTGGAAACGCGGGTCGTGCTCGAGCTCCACTATGCCCACGGCCCGGCAGAAATCGTGCCAGTATGTCTCAGACTGGGTCATGGCAAAGCAGAGCCATCTACCATCGCTACACCGATAATGGTTCCACATAGCGTTGCCCGCTTTGGCCCGAAAGGTCTTGGGGATGTCCTGCCCCAGCATCAGCCTATAGGATATAGGGAGGCCCTGAAGCCACATCATGCTCCCCAGGAGGGAGCCATCCACCGCCTGCCCCATACCGGTCCTCTCCCGGGCAAAGAGCGCAGCCAGGATGCCGTAGGCCAGCAGGGTGGCCCCCGCATGGTCGGCTAACCCCAGAGGACCCCCCACAGGGGGCATGCCCAACTCCCCTATATTGGCCATCACTCCGGCCCTGGCCTGCCCTGCATAGTCGAAGGAGGGTTTGGCGCTATCCGGCCCCACCGGTCCATAGCCGGTGGCCGTGGCATAAACAAGCCGTGGATTGTAACTATTCAGGGTCTCGTAGCCCATACCTAATCTCGCGGCTACCCCTTGGCGAAAGTTCTGCACGAACACATCGGCATTCCGCACCAGCCGGTAGACCACCTCCCTTCCCTTCTCCTTCTTCAAGTCCACGGCGACGCTTTTCTTGTTGCGGTTCATGGTCTCGAAATAGTAAGTCCGACCCCCTGCCAATAAAGGGGGGGCCACACCGTGAATTCGCCTCACCCCTCTTCCAAGGTCGCCCACTCCACGCTGCTCTATCTTGATTACCTCTGCCCCCAGGTCTCCCAGCATAACGGAGGCAACGGGGCCCTGCTGCATGATTGTCCAATCTATCACCCGGACACCGTCCAGCGGTGGCTTCATTTCGCACCTCATTTCCCCTGTCCGCTACGACCAAGATAGCTACGCCACGAGTCCGTGTCAAGTCCCAGGGGTTGGGTACATAACTGGGCCCACCAGTACCGACATGTTCGGTTGCTTGACAGTAGAGTTGAGCGGAAGATATGCTCCCTTTGGCAGAGAGGAGGGCATTGAAAGCGGTTTTTCTGTGTGGCGGTGTAGGCCGCAGGATGTTCCCCTTCACTGAAGAAAAATATCTTCTCTCCTTCTTGGATAAAAGCCTCCTGGAGCACCAGATGGAGAAGGTAGCCAAGGCGGGGGTGCGTGATTTCCTGGTCATCGTAAACCCCGCCGCCAGGCAGCGAGTGGAAGAGGCCGTAAGCACTGTGGATGGGGTTTCGGTGCAGGTGGCCCTGCAGGAGCAGCCCAGGGGCATGGGACATGCTATGCTCAGCGTCCGGGAGCACCTGGGTGCCCCGGGCCCATGCTGATAGTCAGCCCCAGCGATGTGGTGGAGCCAGCCGCCTATACGCGGATATTGACTGCTGCGCCAAAGGGCGATGCTATCAGCTATATTCTGGGCTACAGGGTCAAGGAGTATTTTCCCGGTGGCTACCTCGTAGTGGGCCCTGGTGATTGGGTCAGCGGTATTGAAGAGAAGCCCGGCAAGGGCAGGGAGCCCAGCCAGGTGGTCAACATTGTGGTGCACCTACACACCAGGCCCGAGGAGCTACTGGAGGCCATCGCCGATGAGGATGGAGACGGGGACGATACCTACGAGCGTGCCCTGGGACGGCTCATGGAGGCCGGGGACCGGATGAGGGTGGTGCCTTACGAGGGGTTCTGGGGCCCCATAAAGTACCCCTGGCACATACTGACGGTGATGGAGCACCTGCTACAGGGTATCCATAGGAACATCGCTCCCTCGGCGCAGATAGCCTCCAGCGCCGTGGTGGAGGGCCAGGTGGTGGTAGGGGAAGGGGCCCGTATATTTGAGAACGCCGTGGTACGGGGTCCGGCCTACATCGGACCGAGGGCGGTAATCGGCAACAATGTGCTCATCCGGGACAGCTCCCACATCGGCGCCGGAAGTGTGGTGGGTTTCGGCACTGAGATAAAGCACTCCTATATAGGCCAGGACTCCTACTTCCACTTCGGCTATATCGGAGACTCTATAGTAGGCAGCAGGTGCAACTTGGGGGCCGGTACCATCACGGCCAACCTTCCCTTTCACCGCCGCCATGTCCGGGTGAGGGTGGGCGATGAGATGGTGGATACCGGGACCTGCTATCTGGGAGCCATGATAGGTGATAACTGCCAGACTGGCATACACACCAGCCTGATGCCCGGAGTACGCATGGGGGAGGGATCCGTCCTCGGCCCGCACCTATGTCTGGCCCATGACCTGGATGCCGGGGCCAGGATGCTCGCCGAAAGGGAACAGGCGTAAATACCGCGGTGTCGTCTGTACTTGCCGGACCGCCGGCGAATGTGCACTGAGGTGTTCCACCGCTTCTACTACGGCTGGGTGATAGTGGGGGTGACCTCCATGGCGCTGTTCGCCGCCACCGCCACCGCACCGCCGGTATTCACCCTGTTCATCGCTCCCATGGGGCAAGAGATGGGATGGAGCCGCACCCTGATATCCGGGGCCGTCTCCCTAGGCACCCTGGTCACAGTCCCTATGCTGCCCCTTGTGGGCCGGTGGCTTGACCGCTATGGTGCCCGCCGCGTGGTGGCCATAGGTGGGCTTATACTGGGAGCATCACTGATAAGCCTGGGCTGGGTGCAAGGTGTGTGGGGCTTCTACATCGCTTTTGGCATAGGCCGCATGCTGGCCCAGGGTGTGCTGCGCATCTCCAGCACCACCGCTGTCTCCAACTGGTTCATCCGCAAACGGGGCCGCACTCAGGCTATTCTCAATGTCGGCCGGTCGGTGGGGGCCACCACCCTGCCACTGATAGCCTATTTCACCATGCGGACCATGGGGTGGCGGGCGGCGTGGATGGTCATAGGCGTCATAGTAATCCTTATCGTGGTGTTGCCCGCCGCCCTGTTCCTCCGGCGGCGTCCTGAAGACATGGGACTGCGCCCCGATGGCTTACCCCCAGAGGTATATCCAGCTGATGCAGACTCACCGGTCCCCTCCCCAGTAGCAGAGCCCGAGTGGGCCGTCAAGGAGGCTTTAAGGACACCGGCGCTGTGGCTGATTACCGGTGCTATTGCAATACGGGGGGTGGCGGCGCCGGGCGTTACCATACATCTGATGCCATTCCTTCTGGACCGGGGTATTGACGCTGCCGTATCCGCCCTGGCGGTGAGCGTAGGTGCCGCCTGTATCGGCGTTGGCGGCATGATATGGGGGCTGCTGGCGGAGAGGGTCAGGGTGGGCTACCTTCTGGCTACAACGATGGTCTCGTCAGGGGTTGCTATTGTGATACTGCTTCTGACCCACAGCGCACCCATGGCATTCGCCTATGTCATTGTGAGCGGGCTGGCTCTGGGGGGTAGCTTCACCCTGGAGGTTATCATCTGGGCCGATTATTTCGGACGAAAGTCCCTAGGCGCCATCCAGGGGTTCACCATGCCCTTCATATACATCGCAATGGCCATCGGGCCGATGGCGGCCGGGCTTTCATATGATATTGCCGGAAGCTACCGGATAGCTTTCTACGCCTTCCTTATCGGCTACTTTGTTGCCGCTGCCATGATGGTAGCCGCCAGGCCGCCACAGAAGACATCCCCCTCTCGTTCCCATAGCAGTTAGCTTTTTCTCCACGGTAGATATACTCCGCTCCCTGAGTGGTTGGGGGGGAAAGCAAAGGTCACTTCAACCTGGGGGGTCTAGGGGGCTTCGCCCCCCGGACATAAATCTCTCGGGTGGGCGAGTGGGAGAGAAGTTGCCCGCTCAACAAACCCCTGGTTTGCCCCCCATTGGGCGGAATGTTAGAATGGGTGCGGATATGGTCAGGGTCAGGTTCGCTCCCAGCCCCACCGGTTTTCCCCACATCGGCAACCTGAGGACGGCCCTCTTCAACTGGCTGTTCGCTCGCCACCACGGCGGCGTATTCATCCTGCGCATCGAGGATACAGATGTCGCCCGCAAGGTGGAGGGCGCTGAAGAGGCCATCCTCAGCAGCTTGCGCTGGATGGGCCTGGACTGGGACGAGGGGCCTTACTTCCAATCGGAGCGGCTGCCTCTATACCAGGAGGCCGCCAGGGGGCTGCTGGAGAGTGGCCATGCCTACCACTGCTTCTGCTCCACAGAGCGGCTGAATGAGATGCGCCGGGAGCAGATACGCCGGAAGATGCCCCCCGGCTATGACCGGCTCTGCCGCAGCCTGTCCCCCGCCCACTGGGAGGAGCGCCTGGCCCAGGGCATCACCCCCGTGGTACGTTTCCGCATACCCCTGGAAGGCCAGACCCGGTTTAACGACCTGGTAAAGGGACAGGTGACCTTCAACCATAGCACCCTGGATGACTTCGTCCTCCTCAAGGCGGACGGTTTCCCAACCTACCACCTAGCCAACATCGTTGACGACCACGATATGAGAATAACCCATGTGCTGAGGGCCGATGAGTGGCTGGCCAGCACCCCCCGCCACCTGCTGCTCTACCAGGCCTTCGGCTATGAGCCGCCGCAGTTCGTCCACCTTCCCATGATACTGGCCGATGACCGCTCCAAGCTCTCCAAGCGGCACGGGGCGGTATCGGTGACCGAGTTCGAGGAGCAGGGTTTCCTGCCCCAGGCCATGACTAACTTCATGGCCCTGTTGGGATGGTCCATGGACGACCACACGGAGATGTTCACCCTGAAGGAGCTGGTGCGGTATTTCTCCGTAGAGCGCCTGGCCCGTACGGGGGCGATATTCAACAGGGAGAAGCTGGAGTGGATGAACGGGGTCTACCTGCGCAAGTTCACCGTGGAGGAGTTTGTGGGCATGGCCCTGCCCTACCTGGGCCGCGACCTGCCCCCCTCCGTGTCCCGCCCCCTGGACCGGGACTACCTGCTACAGATGGCCCCCTTCATTCAGGAGCGGGCACGCACCCTGGGGGAGGTGGCCGGGCTGGCCGACTTCTTCTTTCTGGCGGAGGTGGACTACGAGACCGGCCCGCTCTTGAAAGGGATGGAGAAGGATGCCCGCAAGCAGGGGAAGGCTGCCGCCGAGGCCACCCCAATGGCGGTCCAGGCCCTGGATAAAGCCATGGAAGCTATTCAGCAAGCCGCCGAATTCGAACCGGAGCCTCTGGAGCACGGGTTCCGGGCACTGGGTGAGGAGTTGGGGCTTAGCGCGGGGGCCTTCTTCGGGCTGCTACGGGTGGCCCTCACCGGCCGCACCGCCTCCCCGCCCCTCTTCAATACCATCTCCATCCTGGGCCGTGGGAGGTGCCTGACGCGGCTGAAGGCCGCCCGGAAAAAGCTCTCTTAGCAAGTCGGCGCTATGCTGGATTAGGGGACGCCATGGTGAGCCCGTCGAACCATGAGCGCTCCCCTCAGCTTAACCGAGCACGCCGGGCACCCTTCGACAGGCTCAGGGTGGCAGTGAGATTATCTTTCTATTTCTCAGTCCCCTGGTGGCTGGTCCTGCAAAGGTAGCTGGTGCCCTCCGGCCCGCCGTAGAAAGATTGATGCGAGCTCATTATTCCACCATGGTTTCCTCGGAGTCATAATAAACTATAATTAAGGCTGCCATGCCCACAGAGCACACGCCGATGCGCCAACAGTACCTCCGCATCAAGGAGCGCTACCCCGACGCTATACTCCTCTTCCGCCTGGGCGACTTCTACGAGGCCTTCGACGAGGACGCCTCCCTGGTGGCCCAGGAGTTGGAAATCACCCTCACCTCACGCATTATGGCCAAGGGATACCGTATCCCCATGGCCGGCATCCCCCACCACGCCCTGGAGCACTACCTGGGCCGGCTGGTGGGCCGGGGCCACAAGGTGGCCATCTGCGAGCAGCTTACCCCTCCCGGCAAGGGCCTGGTGGAGCGGGATGTGGTGCGGGTGGTCACCCCGGGCACCCTGGTGGAGCCGGGGCTGCTGCAGGAGCGGCGAAGCAACTACCTGTTGTCGGTGGCCACCTTCGGCGAGGAGGCGGGCATCGCCTATGCCGATATCACCACCGGGGAGTTCGCCGCCACCCAGCTACCCGTATCTGAGATCGCCGCCGAACTGGAGCGGCTGGCCCCGGCGGAGATAGTCGCCCCGCCGGAGTGCCCCTTCCCCCTGCCTCCCGTCCCCACCACCCACCCCGATAACCGCTGGCTTGACCCCGAAGAGGGGGCCAGTGCTGTTCTGGAGCACTTCGGCGCCACCACCCTGGAGCCTTTCGGGCTGGCCGGCCTTCCCCTGGCCACCACCGCCGTGGGTATCGTCCTGCGCTACCTGGGCGAAACGCAAAAAGCGGCACTGGCCTGCCTCACCCGCCTCTCCACTTACTCCACCGCCGGGTTCATGGCCCTGGACCCCGCCGTGCTGCGCCATTTAGAGGTGCTCCAGGGGCTGCGGCCCGGCGCACCCTCGCTGTTATCGGTGATGGACCTCACCCGCACCGCCATGGGGGGAAGACTACTGAGGGGCTGGCTGGGCCAGCCCCTGCTGGATCTGGAGGCCCTGCGCCGCCGTCAGGAGGCCGTGGCCTGGCTCCACAACCACGGCCGGGAGCGGGCGCTTGCCATATCCCTGCTCTCCGGCATGCCCGACCTGGAGCGGCTCACCGGACGGGCACGGGTGGGCACCATCATGCCGCGGGAGTTGGTAGCGCTGAAGGAGGGCCTGGAGGCCGTGCCACGGATGGGCGAAATAGCGGGAGAGCCGGTGGAGGCCGTGGCCGGAAAGCTGGACCCCTGCCTCGAGGTAAGCGCCCTCATAAACGAGGCTATCTCCCAGACCGTCCGAAGGACTCCGGACTCCTTCGGAGAGGGGGAGACCATCCGCACCGGCTTCTCGCCGGAGCTGGACGAGATCCGCAAGGGTTCCCGCAACGCGAGGGAGTACCTTGCCTCCCTGGAGGGCAGAGAGCGGGAGCGTACTGGGATAAAGTCCCTTAAAGTCGGCTACAACCAGGTATTCGGCTACTACATAGAGGTCACCCGGGCACACCTGGAGCGAATCCCCGATGACTACCAGCGCCGCCAGACCCTGGTGGGGGCGGAGCGGTTCATCACTCCGGAGCTGAAGGAGTACGAGTCCCTCATCCTCAACGCACGGGAGCGGGCCGAGCAGCTGGAGGACATGCTCTACCGCGGGGTGTGCCAGCAGGTGGCCGCATACGGGGAACGGCTGCTGGGCACCGCCCGGGCACTGGCCCACATGGATGCCGTCTCCTCCCTGGCCGAGGCCGCCGTACGCCATGGCTACACCCGCCCCACCCTCAGCGAAGGCGAAACAATCTCTATAAAGGGAGGCCGGCACCCGGTGGTGGAGAGGTCGCTGGTCCCCGGCGGCGGCGGCTTCGTGCCCAATGATACCCTCCTCTCAGCGGGGGAGTCACAGCTAATCATACTCACCGGCCCCAACATGTCCGGTAAGTCCACCTTCATCCGCCAGGTGGCCCTCATAGTGCTAATGGCCCAGGTGGGCAGCTTCGTCCCCGCGGAGGAGGCCCACATCGGCCTGGTGGACCGGCTGTTCACGCGTGTGGGGCTGCGGGACGAAATCAGCGCCGGGCAGTCCACCTTCATGGTGGAGATGACGGAGACGGCCCGTATTTTACACCAGGCCACCCCCCGCTCCCTGATTATCCTGGACGAGATAGGCCGGGGAACCAGCACCTACGACGGCATATCCATAGCCCGCGCGGTGGCGGAATACATCCACAACCACCCCCGGCTGGGTGCCCGGACGCTTTTTGCCACCCACTACCATGAGCTGGTGGGCCTGGCGTCCTACCTGCCCCGGGTGAGGAACTACAATGTGGCGGTTATGGAAGAGGGTGGGGAGGTGGTCTTCCTGCACCAGATATTGCCGGGTGGCAGCGACCGCAGCTACGGCATCCATGTGGCCCAGATAGCGGGGATGCCCCGTGGGGTAGTGCAACGGGCGGGTGAGGTGCTGCGGGAGCTAGAAGGGGACCGGAGGGGGACTGCCCTGGCCGAAGGACTATCCGCCCTGCGGTCCGAAGGACTCCGAACTCCTTCGGAGAGTCCGATACTCCGTTCGGACCGGACTCCTCCGGAGAGCCTGCCGAAGGGCCACCGCAAAGCCAAGCCGCCCCTTGCCCTTCGTCAAGCTCAGGGAGGTACCCAAATTCCCCTCATGCCTGCCCGGTCGGCTGCCGAGGAGGAGCTGGCTGCCCTGGACATAGACTCCCTGACCCCTCTGGAGGCCATCACCAAGCTCTACCAACTGAGGAAGAAGATGGAGGAGGGGTAAGGGGGTGCCGAGGGCTTCGCCTGTGAGTGATAGCCGGTCAAGGGGAAGGGGGCGACGGGCGGGAGTGACTTCTGTGGCCCGGGATTTCACTACACTACCCCGATGATGTAGAATTGGGGCGAATTACAGCAAACAACGGAGGAGAGATATGGCCGGAGCGTTGGATGGAATCAGGATTCTGGAGATGGCCGTGTGGCACGCCGGTCCCGGCGCTACTCTCATGCTATCCGATATGGGCGCCGAGGTGGTCAAGATAGAGCAGCCCGGGGTGGGCGACCCCATGCGGGGCCTGGTACGGCTGGAGGGGGCGGATATCCTCAACCCCGAGGGCCTCAGCAGCCTGATGTTCGAAATCCCCAACCGCAACAAGAAGTCCATCACCGTGGACCTCACCAAGCCCCAGGGCCGGGAGATTTTATACAGGCTCATCCCCAAGTTCGATGTCTTCATGCAGAACTTCCGCCCCGGCGTGGCCGCCCAGCTTGGCATGGACTACGATACCCTGAAGAAGCACAACCCCAAGCTCATCTATGCCAATGTTTCCGGCTATGGCCCCAAGGGGCCGGACAGCGGGGCGCGGGGGCAGGACTACATCGGCCTGGCCCGCTCCGGCATGATGAAAGCGGCCTATGACTCCGACCCCAACCAGCTACCCCACATGGCCCCCGGCATGGCCGACCAGATGACCTCGGTCACCCTATGCTGGGGCATCCTGGCCGCCCTTTTAGCCCGGGAGAGGCAGGGGGTCTCCCAGGAAATCCACGTCTCCATAGTGGGCAGCATGATTAACCTCCAGCTCTTCCGCACCATGGCCAGCCTGTTCCTCAACCAGGAGTTCCCCCCCCGTCAGCGCACCGAGATGGCTAACCCCCTCTACAACCACTACCGCTGTAAGGACGGCAAATGGGTGGCCCTGGCCGTGCTGGCATCAGACCGGGTGTGGCCCGTGCTCTGCGAGTGCATGGGCACAACCGAGCTGGTGGATGATCCTCGCTTCAACAGCACGGAGAAGCGGGCCGAGAACTGCCGGGAGCTCATCGAAATCATGGACCGTATCTTCGACACCAAGACCCGGGACGAATGGATGCAGATACTGCGGCAGCGTAAACGCATCATCTGCTCCCCGGTGATGGATATCATGGAGCTGCCCGATGACCCCCAAATAACCGAGAACAACTACATAGTGGACTATGACCACCCGTCCCTGGAGAACGCCAAGGTGGTGGGGTTCCCGGTGACCTTTACCGAGACCCCCTGCGCCATCCAGGCCCCCGCACCCCAGTTCGGCCAGCACACCGAGGAGGTGCTGATAGAGCTGGGCGACTACACCTGGGACGACATCGCAAAGCTCCGGGACGAAGAGGCGATTTAGCTGGAACGGAGACCGCCCGGGCAGAGGCTGACGGAGGATCTGCCCGTCCTCCACATCGGCCCCGTGCCCGCCTTCCACCCGGAGACATGGGACTTCCGGCTGGAGGGGCTGGTGGCAAACCCCGTGGTGCTGGGCTGGGAGGAGTTCAACCGTCTGCCCATGGTCACCGTCACCGCCGATTTCCACTGCGTTACCGGCTGGTCGCAGCTTGATGTGACCTGGGAGGGAGTGGCCTTCCCCACCATTGCAGCCCTCGCCCGCCCCGCACCGGAGGCCGGGTTCGCCCTTATCAAGGCCGAGCACGGCTACACTACCAATGTGCCTCTATCGGACCTCATGCGGGACGATGTCCTGTTTGCCCTGAAGCTGGATGGGAAGCCCCTGCATGTGGCGCACGGTGCCCCCCTGCGGCTGGTGGTGCCCCAAAAATATGCCTACAAGGCGGCCAAGTGGGTGCGAGGGGTAGAGTTCCTCAAAGAGGAGGTGCTGGGGTACTGGGAGACCCGGGGCTACAGCAGCACCGCCGACCCCTGGACGGAGGACCGCTACTCAACGCCCGGGCAGGAAACCCCCGGGCCGTAGAGGTCTGACCATGGACTACGCAGAGGCCCAGCGCTACCTGCTGAGCTTGACTGACTACGAGAATATACCCGGCGCCTTCGCTGCCGCTAACTTTGACCCCCGGCGCATGGAGGCCCTCCTCCACTCGCTGGGAGACCCCCACCTCGATAGCAGGGGCAGATTCGTCCACATCGCCGGTAGCAAGGGCAAGGGCAGCACCGCCGCCATGATAGCCTCGGCCCTCACCGCCGCCGGCTATCGCACCGGGCTGTTCACCTCCCCCCACCTCCACACCATACGGGAGCGCGTCCGGGTGGGCGGTGCCCTTATCACCCCGGCGGAGCTTACCGCCCATACCGAAAGAGTTAGGCCGGCGGTGGAGGCCGCAGGGGCCGGGCCATGGGGAGTCCCCTCCACCTTCGAGACCCTAACGGCCATGGCCTTCCTCCACTTCCAGAAGGCAGGGGCCGATTGGGCCGTCCTGGAAACGGGGTTGGGGGGACGGCTGGACGCCACCAATGTGGTCACCCCCCGGGTCTCAGTTATCACCTCCATCAGCTACGACCATACGGATGTGCTGGGACCCACCCTGGCCCATATCTCCCGGGAGAAGGCGGGTATAATCAAGCCGGGGGTGCCGGTAGTCCTGGCCCCTCAGCCGGGGGGGGACGAGGTGCTCGGGGTTATACGGGAGACCTGCCAGGAGCGGTGCTGTCCGATAACGGAGGTGGGCAGGGATGTGTGCTGGTGGCTGCTCTCGGCTGGGCTGGAGGGGCAGGAGATGAGGGTGACGGGGCGTCGCGGGGGTTACCAGTTCTTCCTCCCGCTGTTGGGGGAGCACCAGCGCGAAAACGCCACCACGGCCGTGGCCTCCCTGGAGTGGTTGATGGATGAAGCCCCCAGCCTCACCGGCCAGGCGATGGCAAGGGGGCTGGCTGCCGTCTCCTGGCTCGGCCGCCTGCAGGTAATCGGGCGGGAGCCTCTGATAGTGGTGGATGGTGCGCACAATGCGGACTCGGCCCGCCGCCTGACGCAGGCCATGGCAGAGCTACCTTACCGCAGGGTGGTGCTGGTGATGGCGGCCTCAAAGGATAAGGATGTGTCCGGTATGGTGCGGGAGCTGTCCCCCCTCCACCCCAGGGTTATCGTTACCCGCTCCCGTCACGCCAGGGGGCTACCCTCTTGCCAGCTATCGGCGGAGTGGGCAAAATATAGTGCGAGGCTGGAGGAGGTGGAAGATGTGGCCGGTGCACTGGCCATGGCCCGCACCATGACCGCCGAGGAGGATATTGTGCTGGTAACCGGCTCCCTCTTCGTGGTGGCCGAGGCGCT
>JASLQE010000223.1 GCA_030744635.1 Dehalococcoidia bacterium
GGTTCGTTGCTGGCTTGACTCGCCAAGAGCTGTTCGCCGAGGGCCAGAAGCGCAACCTGGCGGTGCTTCCGGTGGCTACGGTGGAAGATGCACTGAACGACCCCCACCTGGCCGCCGGTGACTTCTGGATTGAGCTGGACCACCCGGTAGTGGGCAAGCTGAAATACCCCCGGGGTGCCTTTGATACCGATATCATCCACCCCCCACGGAAAGCGGCGCCCCTGGTGGGGGAGGACAACGAGGCCATCTACTGCCATGAACTGGGGCTCTCCGCCGCGGAGTTGGGAGCGCTGAGGAACGAAGGACTGATATGATGCCACAGGGAATCTTACGAGGGGTGAGGGTGCTGGAGCTGGGACCCCTGGTAGCGCTACCCCTTACAGGACGCTATCTGGCCGCTATGGGGGCCGAGGTCATAAAGCTGGAGACCAACCGGGTGCTGGACGATATGAACTACATACCCGGCTGGCGACCCGGTGTTGGGCAGCCGGAGTACCAGGCCTTGAAGCGGCGAATTACCCTGGATGTGCGCAACACCAAGGCCAAGCCGGTCCTGGAGAAGCTGTTCAAGATAAGCGATGTGTTCATTACCAACTTCCGCCGCCGGGTGCTCCGTGAGTGGGGCTTCGATTTCCCGCAGATAAGGGAGATGAACCCCAACATCATAGTCCTGTGGCAGACAGGCGCCGGGAGCCAGGGTCCGTACGGGGAGTACAAGACCTTCGGCAACCTGATTCAGCACCTGTGCGGCATCTCCCCCATGACAGGGCCCGACGGCGAAGATACCCCGGGTACCGCCAATAACTCCTACTCGGACTACCACGCCGGGGTGTTCCAGCCTATGGCCATCATCGCCGCCCTCCTCCGCCGCCGCCGCACCGGCAAGACCGCCTTTATGGAGTGCTCCATCTTCAAGGCAGGGGCCGTAACGGTAGGCCCGGCGGTGCTGGACTTCCAGGCCAACGGCCACTTCCCGCCCCGGATGGCTAACCGGCACAGATTTGCCGCCCCCCACAACGCTTACCCCTGCCAGGGGGAAGACTCCTGGTGCGCCATATCCGTTTTCACTCCACAGGAGTGGAGTGGCCTGGTACAGGCCATGGGCAGTCCGGCCTGGTCACAGGACGGCCGTTTCACAACCGCTGCCGACCGAGTACGAAACGCCGAGGAACTGGACGGGCTCATATCACAGTGGACGGGTGGCCTCACCGCCGGGAAAGTCATGCAGCGGCTCCAGCAAGTAGGTGTGCCGGCGGGCCTGGTGGCCAAGGGGCAGGACTTGGCCGAAAGCCCCCAGCTACAGGCCAGGGAGTTCTACCGGGACACCCACTACTATGTGCCGGAGCGAGACAAACCGGGCAGTGAATGGGAGAACGGGGGCCAGGTCAAGGCGTGGTCGGTGCCCATCCGCTTCTCGGAGACCCCCTGCCAGTTCGGCCCCCTGCACCGCGTGGGTGAGGACAACGACTATGTCTACCGGGAGCTGTGCAAGATTTCACCCCAGGAGATGGACGAGTTGAACCGCGAGGGTATACTTAGCTGACCGGGGCCGTGCCGTACTGGTCCCGCAGCACCCTCCGCACCACCTTGCCCATAGGGTTGCGGGGTAGGGTATCTACAAACGCCACTGATTTGGGGCACTTGAAGCTGGCCAGCCGCTGGCGGCAATAATCCGTGATTTGCTCGGCGGACGCCTGTGCCCCGGACTTCAGCACCACCACCGCCAGGGTCTCCTGCCCCCAGTCCGGGTCGGGGACCCCTATGAGGGCCGCCTCCTCTATGTCCGGGTGGGAGTGGAGCACCTGCTCCACCTCTTCGGGGGAGATGTTCTCCCCCGCCCGGATAATCATATCGTCCCCTCTACCGGACAGGTAATAATAGTCTTCCTCGTCCCGCCACCCCATGTCATTGGTGTGTAGCCAGCCCTGCGCATCTATGGCCTGTGCGGTCTTCTGAGCGTCCTTCCAGTAGCCCTTCATCACCTGGCCGCCGCGGACCACGATTTCCCCCACCTCTTCCGGTGGCAGCGGGCGGCCCTGCTCATCCAGCACGGCCATCTGCACCCCGGGGAGGGGGTGCCCGATGGAGCCTGCCAGCCGCTTGAGGTTCTTTTCCCGCTGCTCCGGAGAACCAGACAGGTCATGGTCCTCGGGGCCCAGGGCGGTCACCGTAGCCGCCGTCTCAGTCTGCCCGAAGGCGTTTATGAACCTAACCCCGGGCATCAAATCAATAGCCTTCTTTATCACCTCAAAGGGCATGGGCGCAGCGCCATAGGTCAGCACCCGCAGGCTGGAGAGGTCATACCGGGAGAAGTCCGGGGAATCGATAATGCGCTTGAGCATGGTGGGCACCAGCATACTGCGGTTCACCCTCTCCTGCTGCACGGTCCTCAGCCAGTCATCAGCGTCAAACTGGCGCAGCAGGGCGATGGTCCGGCCACCGTAGACAGCCGCCAGCGACCCCTGAATGCCCGCCACATGGTACAACGGCACGCAGAGCAGATTGGTCTCGGCTACATCCGGGTCCGCGGGCTGCACATTGTCCGCCATGTAGGAGGCGATATTGTCATGGGACAGCGGCACCACTTTGGGCCTGCCGGAGGTACCAGAAGTATAAACCAGCAGGGTCACATCATCGTCTTCAATCTCGGGAAGCGGCTCGTCATCATCCGGCATAGAGAGCAAGTCATCGTGGGATAGCCACCCTGGTTGTGGCCCATCCAGGGCCACTATATACTTCACCCAGGGTATGGAGGTCAGGACTTCCCGCACCATACCGGCATAGCGCTCTCCCACCAGCAGCACCATGGCCTCCGAGTGGTTTATCAGGTAGACAAGCTCATCCCTCCGCGCCCTGAAGTTCAGGGGAACAAACACCCCCCCGGCCATAACGGTGCCGAAGTAGCTTTCAATAAACTGCGGGGTGCCCACCTGCAGAATGGCTACCTTGTCCCCAGGCCCCGCCCCCAAACGGCGGAAGGCATTGGCCAGCCGGCGGCTGCGCTCATCCAACTCCATAAAGCTGATGTGGGAGCCCTCAAAAGAAACGGCGGTACGGTCCGGGCACACTGCACTGGCTATGGAAAGAAAGTCAAGGGTATTCATGCTCTGCTAAGGGGCATTTTACTACTACTCCCAAGGTGGGGCAACCTGAGAGCCATTGATTCCGCCAAAGCGCCTAATGTAGCCGTCAAGCCTTGAGCTTGAGCCACAGACGGTAGAGCTCCCGGCGGGAGAGGCCGGAGACACCGGACATCTCCGCCAGGGCATCCCGCGCGGTCAGCCCCTGCCCTTTGAGGCGGCCCAGCTCCACCTCTACCGCGGCCATATCCACGCGCCCCGCGGGTGCGCCCTCTATTACCAGGGTGAACTCCCCCAGCGGCTCTGTGAACCGCTCCAGAGCGGTGGAGGGGGTGCCCCGGAATACCTCTTCGTGGTACTTGGTTAGCTCCCGGCATAACGCCATCCGGCGCTCCCCCAGCACCTCCCGCATGAGCACCAGGGTGCGTCTCAGCCGGTGGGGGGCCTCCAGGGCCACCAGGGTGTAGGGCAGGGGGGCCACCTCCACCAGCACCCGCTTGCGCTCCCCCTCCCGGCGGGAGAGGAACCCCAGAAACAGGAACCGGGATGTGGGAAGGCCGGACACCACCACCGCCGCCGGCAATACGGAGGCTCCTGGCACCGCCACCACCGCCACCCCCCGCTCAATGCAGGCAACCACCATCTCATAGCCGGGGTCGCTCATCCCCGGCGTGCCCGCCTCGGAGACCACGGCCACATCAGCCTCCGCCAGCTGCTTTAGCAGATAGCCCAGCTTGGCACGCTTGTTGTGCTCATGGTAGCTGGTGAGGGGAGTATGGATATCGTAGTACGAGAGGAGCTTGCGGGTGCGGCGGGTGTCCTCGGCGGCGATAAGGCTCACCTCTTTTAGCACCCGCATCGCCCGGAGGCTGATGTCCTCCAGGTTGCCTATGGGGGTTGCGACCAGGTAGAGGGTGCCCATACCCTGCGGCCTCCCTACGAAGAGGGGTTTCGGACCATGCAGCCCAGGACAAGGTCGTGAATGGCGGGGCCGGCGGCCACAATACTCTGGGTCTGAACGGGGGCGGGCTGTCCGTCCCAGCCGGTCACAACACCACCCGCCTCCTTGACCAGCAGGGTGCCCCCGGCGATGTCCCAGGGGTAGAGCCGCCGGTGCATATATACATCCAGCCGCCCCGCCGCCACATAGGCCAGGGCCAGTGCCCCGGAGCCTAGGATGCGGAAGCTGAACACCCCGGGCCACAGGCGGCGCAGGAACTCTAACATCTCCGTCCCCCGGGAATCGTCGTATCCCATGTCCAGGGCCACCAGGGAGTCTATTAGGTCGTCCTTTGCGGACACTGAGAGCGGCTGCCCGTTCAGGTAGGCACCCCCGCCCCGTTCCGCCCAGAACATCTCCTCCCGCAGGGGGTCATACACCAGGCCGAACTCCGCTTCCCCGTCGCGGAGGGCGGCCATGGTAACGCAGAAGTAGGGGAGGCCGAAGGAAAAGTTGTTGGTGCCATCCAGCGGGTCTACTATCCAGGTATAGGGGGAGTCGTTGACCTTCGCCTCGGACTCCTCGGCCACTACCTGCCAGCCAGGGAACTCGGCGGCCAGACGCTCCAGGATGAGCTTCTCCCCCTCCAGGTCGGCCTCGGTCACCACATTGCCCCTGCTCTTGGACTTCACCCCCAGTGCCTCCCGGGGGCGGCGGAAATAGTCCACCAGTAGGGCGCCTTCCTCCCGGGCCACCTGGCAGGCCACCTCCTGTACTGACCGGCCGCTCCTGGAGCGGGGCAGGTTAGCCATTCAGAGGAGGTTCATTCTTTCTTTTACTTCCCTGAGGGTCTCCCGGGCGATGGCCGAGGCCCGGTGCGCCCCATCGCCCAGCACCTCTTTGACGAAACCGTTGCGTGATGCCATCTCCCGGCGCCGCTCCCGGAACGGTGCCAGGGCCTCGTTTATCCTCTCCGCCAGAAAGACCTTGTTCTCCGCGCAGCCCAGCGCGGCGGTGGTGCACTCCTTGTAGACCCGCTCTAGATGGTCCGGCGCAAAGTAGTGCTCCAGGGTGTAAACATTGCATATATCGGGGTGGCCCGGCTGGTTGCGGTAGGGACGGTCCGGGTCGGTAATAATCCTCTTCACCCGCTCCATGGTCTCCTCCGGGGTGGCCGCCAGCTCCACATGGTTGTTCAGGCTCTTGCTCATCTTCTGGCGGTCTGTGCCCAGCACCAGGGGGGTCTCGGTCAGCAGGGCCCTAGGTTCGGGAAAGGTGGGGCCGAAGATACTGTTGAATCGGCGCACAATCTCCCGTGTCAGCTCCAGGTGGGGTAGCTGGTCCTCACCCACCGGCACCATCTCACCCTTGTAGAGTACGATATCGGAGGCCATCAGCACGGGGTAGCCCACCAGGCCGTAGTTGACATTCTCGGGCTGCCGCCGGGCCTTCTCCTTGAAGGTGGGCACCCGCAGCAGCCACCCCAGGGGGGTGACCATGCTGAGCAGGGTGTGCAGCTCCGTCACCTCCGGAACATGGGACTGGACAAACATGGTGCACTTCTGGGACTCCATGCCGGCGGCCAGCCAGTCCAGCACCATCTCATGGATATTGCTCTGGAGCTCCCTGGTCTCCTCCAGGGTGGTGAGGGCGTGGATATCAACTACACAGTAGAAGCAGTCGTGCTCCTCCTGTAGCTTCGCATAGTTCTGGATGGCTCCCAGATAGTTGCCCAGGTGCTGGCGGCCCGTGGGCCGGGCACCGGAGAAGACACGGGCCATCTAACCTCCCCTAAATCGCCTTCAGTCCGCGAGAACAGTTTCAGTGCGCGCTCACCCATATTAGCAGAGGGGTGAGATACCCGCAAGCAGGCATCGCTATAGTACCGGAGGCTGCGCCCCCGACCCCCTCTTAGGAGGGATTGGGGAGTGGCGCAAGCGCCACTCCTACGGTTTTCGGTGTAGGGGCAGGGTTCGTCCTGCCCAGTAGCAACTTAGCTGCTCTGGTCTTTGGGGGTCTGGGGGGCTTCGCCATCCAGTAATAATCTTCGTGGACGGATCCGCTCGGCGGACTCTCCGAAGGAGTCCGGTCCGAACGGAGTATCGGACTCCGCAAGGCGGAGAGTCCTTCGGACCGATACTTCGTCCGGAGCGGGTGGGAAAGAAAGGGCTGCCGGCAAGGGCCTCCTACATCCGCTCCGCGGAGGAGGCACCCGTGAGGGACAGGGCCCGGGACTTGCCACGGCTTTGCCGGTAACGGGCGTCGTTGGAGGCGATGTGCTTGCGCAGGCGGGTGCTACCGGGGGTTACCTCAACCATCTCATCTTCAGCGATAAAGCCAATTGATTCTTCCAGGCTCATCCGCAGCGCCGGGGTGAGTTTGGTGGCGATATCAGAGGTAGAGGAACGCATGTTGGTCATCTTCTTTTCCTTGCACACATTCACCACCAGGTCATCGTCCCGTGCGTTCACCCCGACTATCATACCCTCATAGACCTGGGTGCCCGGTTCGATGAAGAGCCGCCCCCTCTGCTGCGCATTATTCAGGCCGTAAGTAACCGCCACTCCGGTTTCGGCAGCGACCAGTGCCCCCCGTCTGGCGGGCTTTACCTCTCCCCGCAACGGCTCGTATCCGGTGAAAACGCTGTCCATTTGCCCGTTGCCCCTGGTTGCAGTAAGAAAAAAGCTGCGGAAGCCTATCAGCCCACTGGTCGGTATTTTGAACTCCAAACGCACATGGCCCTGTCCGTCGGGGAGCATATTCGTCATCTGCGCCAGCCGCGAGGACAGCTCCTCTGTGAACATACCAATGGCCTCCTTGTCAATGCTCAGCACCAATAGCTCGCAAGGTTCCAGCACATGTCCGTCCACGACCTTGGTGATAGGTTTTGGCCTGGAGACCTGAAACTCATATCCCTCCCGCCGCATGCTCTCGATGAGGATAGCCAGATGCAGCTCACCCCGCCCCGAAACCAGGAAGACATCAGCGCTATCCGTCTCCTGCACCTGCAGGCTTACATTGGTCTGAAGCTCGGCCATCAGGCGTCCCCGAAGCTGCCGCGAGGTTACATACCGCCCGTCCTGTCCGGAGAACGGCGATGTGTTCACCCCAAAGGTCATTTGCACTGTAGGCTCGCCGATGTCAATGGCCGGGAGCGGCATGGGCTGGCCCTCCGAGGTAATAGTATCGCTTATCGCTGTTTGCCACAGACCAGCCAGGGCGATAATCTCCCCCGCCCCCACCTCGGCGACCTCGTCGCGCGATAGCCCGTTAAAGACGAACAGTTTTGAGACCTTGTGGAAGGTTATAGCGCCATCCCGAGTGACGCGTGCCACCTGGTCCCCTGCGGCCACCTTCCCCCGAGCGATGCGCCCCACGGCAATCTGGCCCAGATGACTATCGTAGCTCAGCGCCGCCACCAGCATCTGGAAATCACCCTGAGCATCGCCGCCGGGTGGCGGGATGTGCTCAAGGATGGCCTCAAACAGGGGCACCATACTCCTAGGCTGGTCTCCCAAGCTGGTTACAGCATAACCGACCTTGGCATCAGTATACAGAATGGGAAAGTCCAGTTGCTCGGCATCCGTGGCAAGCTCCAAGAAAAGGTCCTGTACCATGTTGACCACCTCTTCAGGGCGGGCCGAAGAGCGGTCGACTTTGTTGATGACCACGATGGGTTTGAGTCGCTTCTGCAGGGCATGATGCAATACAAATCTGGTCTGACCCATGGGGCCATCCACGGCATCGGTTACCAGGAGGCAGCCGTCGGCCATGTTAAGCACCCGTTCCACCTCGCCACTAAAATCGGCATGGCCGGGGGTATCGATGATGTTGATTTTCACACCCTTATAGGTGATAGCCGTATTCTTGGCTAATATGGTAATGCCTTTTTCCCTCTCCAGCTCGTTGCTGTCCAGGATGAGATCCCCGACCTGCTGGTTATCGCGAAAGATATGGCTCTGCTTCAGCATAGCATCCACCAGGGTGGTCTTGCCATGGTCTACATGGGCTATGATTGCGATGTTTCTTAAGTTTTGAGTCATGTTCTCCGCCAAATTGCGTAAAAAAACTGGCCCCAGTAGGCCAGCAACCTTATGTATATCTTAACATATGTGAGCTATCTGTAAAAGCGTGGGTTTTCGGCGCCATCCCCGCGGAGAACTTTTTGCCCCACCCACCCACCCGGTACTATTTACGGGGGGCTGCGCCCCCGGCCCCCTCTG
>JASLQE010000224.1 GCA_030744635.1 Dehalococcoidia bacterium
CCTACACCTTACGGGTGCCCGTTGTCACTGCGCCCAGACAGATTGATTTTGGACCCGGCGATGTAGTCTTCTTGTGCATGAAAGGACAGGGCACAGAAGAAGCGCTCCGTGAGCTGCAGGCAGTGGTTGAGGATGTGCCCATCTTCTGTTTTCAGAACGGGGTGCATAACGAGGAGGTTGCTGCCGGGTATTTTCCCCAGGTATACGGAGTCAAGGTCCTTGTAGGCGCCGTTTACCTCACCGACGGCGAAGTTGCCGCCCATCGCGACCCACCTGGATGGCTCATCGTGGGGCGGTACCCTAAAGGAGTGGATGACCGAGCTGAGGCCATTGGAACGCAACTACGCGCTGCCGGTTTTATTACTATGATCACCCCAGATGTCATGCCCTACAAGTGGGGAAAACTGCTACGTAACCTGGGTAACTCCATCGGTGCCATCACCGATTCCACGGGGGACGATGTTGCCGTGATTGGCAGGGCGGTGCGGCAGGAGGCACGGGAGGTCCTCTCACAAGCGGGCATACACTGGATCTCCGACAAGGACCTGGCGCAGGAGTGGCCGGACAGCACCAGCAAGCCTCGGAGCAGCCTCCCCGCCGGGGCACGGAACTCCACCTGGCAGAGCCTGGCACGCCGGCAAGGTACGGTTGAGGCTGATTATCTCAACGGTGAGATTGTGCGGCTGGCAAGGGGCTTGGGTCGTGAGGCACCTATCAATGAAGGGCTGCTGCGCATTTCCCACCAGATGGCCGCTGACCGCGAGCCTCCGGGTAAGTACTCCGCAGCCCAGCTATCCGTATTGCTCGGGCTGGAACAACCCCACACCCTTGAAAGCAACGCCACAGGTTAGTCTACAAAGGGCGGTTCAACGCGAACTGCCAAAACCAGCCTTGTTAGACCGGTTGACGCCATGATACAATCTGATAGCCGGGGGCGGTTGGCTCAGCGGTTAGAGCGCCTGCTTCACACGCAGGAGGTCGGTGGTTCAAATCCACTACCGCCCACCAGAAAGGGCCGAGGTGGCGGAATGGCAGACGCGCTGCGTTCAGGGCGCAGTGCCCTTACGGGCGTGGGAGTTCAAATCTCCCCCTCGGCACTGCTTTGTTCATTGCGGTGCGCTTGTAGCTCAGCGGATAGAGCGCAGCCCTGCGGAGGCTGAGGCCGTGGGTTCGAATCCCGCCAAGCGCGCCATAAATCAAACCATGCGGTAGTCGGCAATGCCTACACCGCAACTACCACCCGGCGCAGGCTATACAATCAGTAAAAGGTGATGGTATGACCCTCTTTTCCTTATCTAAGGCCAAGTCCGGCAAGCTGGTGGGCGGCGGGTCGGAGGCGGTAGGAGGCACCCAGTGAAGACCATAGGTTTGCTCACCAGCGGTGGTGATGCTCCTGGGATGAATGCCTGTATCCGGGCGGTGGTCCGGTCTGCTATCGGAAAAGGGCTGCGGGTGTTCGGCATAAGAGACGGCTACCGGGGCCTCCTGGCGGGGACATTTGAGGAGATGGGCATGCGCTCCGTAGGGAATATCCTCCAGCGGGGAGGGACTATCCTGGGAACCTCCCGGTGCGAGGAGTTCAAGACCGAGGAGGGGTGCCGCCAGGCAGCCGACTTGCTGAGGAGAAGGGAGGTGGATGGGCTGGTGGTCATAGGCGGTGACGGCACTTTCAAGGGTGCCCTGGACATGCATGAGCGTCACGGTATCCATGTTGTGGGAGTGCCGGGCACTATTGATAACGATGTAACCGGGACCGACTATACGCTCGGGT
>JASLQE010000225.1 GCA_030744635.1 Dehalococcoidia bacterium
CAAAAGCGACCGTGAGGTCGCGGAAGCGGTAGGCGTGGGCAGGCCCACCGTATGGGAATGGCGCAACCAACGAAGTGAGTTTATAGCAGAGTTGGAGCATCGTCGCCGTGATTTATGGGGAACCCAAATTGACCGCCTCAGATCCTCTTCAAGGTAAGGTGACTTTTCGCCTAGAACATGACCCGGTGGCGGGTCACCTATGAGCCGTAGGACGTCCAACACATTGGGTTCTCCGAAGGAGTCCGAAGTCCCTTGGGCCGATACTTCGTCTGAAGCGGGGGGCGGGGAAGGGAAATGCCTGCTAGCCGACAACCTGACTCCACACTAGGCTTGACAACCTTTCTGTCACCACTTAGAATGTGCCTAGTATTAGTGGCCGTGTCCAACACGGCAGGGTCGGTAGTCGGCAACAGCCGGTCTCGGAATCCATAGTCAGGAGGCATTATGAAAGGTAAAAACAGGAAGGCAGTGTGGCTGGTGCTGATGGCAGCCGCGTTGTTGCTCCCCCTTATAGTCACGGCCTGTGGCGGTGAGGCAACCCCCGCCCCGGCGCCGGCTCCTGCGCCTACGGCGGCACCGGCTCCAACAGCAGCTCCTGCGCCAACAGCAGCTCCCGCGCCCAAACCAGCTCCCGCGCCCAAACCTGAGCCAAGGACGCTGAGGTTCATCTCTCCACTGCCACCCCCGCCATACTCTGCTGCGATTATCGCTGAGTGGTTTGGCGCAGAGGTAGAGAAAAGGACCCAAGGACAGATAAAATTCGAGTTCTTCCATGGTGGTACTATAAGCAAACCCAAAGAGGAACTGGAAGCTATTCAAGTAGGGCTGGGCGACATCGGTTTCGTAGTATATCCTTACTACCCGAGCAAGCTGGCCTTGGGCGGGTTTAGCTACGCTGTCCCCTTCGGACCTGACTCAGCGGCCCTTTTGCTGAAGGCCGTCAATGAGATGTACGCTACAGTACCCGCACTCAAAGGCCAGGTAGAGCAGTACAACCATAAGATTCTGTGGCACCGTGTTATCGGTGACTACGGCGTCATGAGTAAAACACCAGTTAAGACACTGGGGGACTTGGACGGTATGAAGGTCGCCACCATCGGTGCCTACCACCCCAAAATCCTGAAAGAGGCAGGAGCAGTTCCGGTTATAATGGGCGTGGCTACGAGGTACCAGTCCTTGCAGACCAACATAGTAGAAGGCTCCGTCTTACCCTTTGACCTTAACAAGAACATTAGGGCGCATGAGTTGGCCAAGCACGGCACTAGGCTCGGCTTGGGAGCCGCCTTCTCCACCTCGGTTAGCATGAATAGGGAAGTATGGAACCAACTATCTCCCGAAATTCAAAAGATTATGCTCGAGGTAGGCGATGAGGCCTCTGCAAAGTATGCTTCAGAAAATGATCTCCTCGGCGAAGAGGCGATAAAAGAAATGGAAGCCGCCGGGGTTACCTTCTATGACATGTCGGCTGCTGACAAGGCCAAGTGGGCCGACATGCTGCCTGACTTCCCGGCCATGTGGGCCCAGGAGATGAACAAGAAGGGGCTGCCCGGAACTAGGATTATGTCGGCCTATCTTGACGTCACCGAAAAGCTGGGGGTAAAGCACGCACGGGATTGGGGTTCCAAATAGGGAAGCAAAAGTAACAGGTTTGTAGTTGCATACTACCTTGCAACAGCGGGGGGCCCGTGATAGCTTAACTGGTTTTCTGACCAGGGGTTATTCCGGGCTCCTCGGCTGGATGAATATGGTATCGGCCGTCTTCATATTCATGCTCATGCTCATTGTCAGTGGGGATGTCATAGGTCGGTATGTCTTCAGCCGGCCTCTGTGGGGCACTTTGGAAGCGGCCGAGTCCATCCTAGTGTTCGTTGTATTCCTAGGTTTCGGCTATACCCAGTTCCAAAAAGGGAACATACGGGTCCAGATTTTATCAAGCCGGCTGCCTCTAAGGGGGAGGATGGTATTAGACCTACTCACCAACGTCCTGGGGCTGGCCATGTTTGCGCTGATTACTTACGAGACAAGCAGCCATGCCATCCTAGCCTACCAAATAGGGGAGGAATCCGTCGGTATGGTACGCGTGCCCTTGTGGCCGTCTCGTTTCGCTATACCTTTAGGATGCTTTTTTCTCGCCACCCAGTTCACTATAGATGCGTGGGACAGCCTGCGCAAGCTATTTAGTAGATAGTTAGGAGAGCCGTGGACCCTATCTGGTTGGGTATACTGGCCCTAATCGCCCTTTTTGTACTGCTAGCCCTCGGGATATATGTAGGACTGGCCCTTGCAGTTGTGGGTTTCGTGGGCATTCTAGCCATCTATGGCAGCTTCACCACGGCCATCGGTATCCTAACCACCACCCCATTCGCAGTTGTTTCGGTCTTTGCCCTTACGGTGGTGCCCCTTTTCGTCCTAATGGGGCTTCTGGCCCTTCACTGCGGCATGGGGGAGGCGGTCTACACCGCTGCCTTCAAATGGGTGGGGCGCATCCCCGGGGGACTGGGCATTGCTACCATGATGGGTAACACCGGATTTGGAGCGGTGAGCGGCTCCAGCGTGGTGGCGGCCACCGTCTTCACCAAGCTAAGCGTCCCCCAGATGAGGAAATACGGCTACGATGTCAAGTTCGCCTGCGGCATCACCGCCTCCGGTGGCATCATAGCCATGCTCATCCCTCCCAGCATATATGCCGTACTGGCCGGTATCATAACCGAGCAGCCCATAGGAATGCTTCTGCTGGCCGGAATAGGCCCAGGGTTGCTGATTGCGACCATCTTTTCACTCGGTATCTTCGGTATGGTCAAGGCCCGTCCCAACTTAGCCCCTATTGAGCCGGAACCATATACTTGGGGGGAGAGGTTCAACTCCCTCAAATCAACCTGGGCTGTATTGCTCCTAGCACTCACCGTAGTGGGCGGGATTTATCTGGGAGTTTTCTCACCTACCGAGGCCGGGGCCACAGGAGCACTGGGGGCTTTCCTGATAGCCTTCTTCACACGCAGACTCACCCGCCGCGCACTCAAAGACGCCCTGATGGAAACGGTGCGGGTGGTCTGCATGGTCAAGCTGATTATCATCGGCGCAAACATATTCTCCCGCTTCCTGGCCGTAAGTGGCGTTACCCAGGGGTTCATCGCGGCAGTTATTGGCAGCGATGTACCGCCCTTGGTCATGATGCTGATGTTCATGTTCATGTATCTGGTGCTGGGAATGTTCCTGGACGGCATCTCCATGATGTTCCTCACTCTGCCGGTTATCTTTCCCATCGTGTTGGCCATGGGATACAACCCCATCTGGTTCCTCATGGCCATGATTGTGGCAATTGAGTTGGGACTGCTTACTCCTCCCTTAGGGCTGAATGTTTACGCCGTGAAGGCCGCCGCCGGTGATCAGATAAGCATGGAGGGCATCTTCCAGGGAGTATTGCCCTTCTTCATCCTGGGGGTAATTGCGCTTGCCATTCTCTTCATCTTTCCCTCCATAATCACCTTCCTGCCCAACACCATGCTGAAACCATCATAGAGTAGGCTATGGACACCCTGCTGCCACCCTTGCGAGTGCTGGACCTCAGCGATGAGAAAGGGTTCCTGTGCGGCAGGCTGCTGGCTGACCTGGGCTGCGATGTGGTCAAGATTGAGCCGCCGGGGGGAGACCCCGCCCGGAGGTTCAGCCCCTTCTACGGCGTCCCCCCTCACCCGGAGCGTAGCGTCTACTGGATGTCCCTGAACAGCAACAAGCGGGGGATAACCCTTGACCTGGAGCAGCCGGATGGGCAACAGCTCTTCCTGAAGCTGGTGGAGGGCTGCGATATCGTGGTGGAGACCCACCCCCCGGGCTACCTGGACGGGCTGGGGCTGGGTTACTCAGCCTTGGAGAAGGTGAACCCCGGGGTAATCCTCACCTCCCTCACCCCCTTCGGGCAGAGCGGCCCCTATAAGCACTACAAGACCTCAGACCTGGTGGCCCTGGCCCTGGGCGGGGTGATGTCCTACACCGGGGAGCCGGAGCGGGCACCCCTCCGCATGTTCCTGGACCAGGCCTATTTCCTCTCCTCCACCTGGGCGGCCACGGGTGCGGCCCTGGCATACTTCTACCGGGAGGCCGCGGGCGTAGGGCAGCATGTGGATATCTCCATTCACGAGTGCATGGTGCGGCTAAACTACCGGCCCCCCATCTACTGGGAGTTCCAGAAGACCCTGGCACGGCGCATGGGGAACCTGATTACCCGCGGCGTAAATGTGTCGGTGCCCATGATTTGGCCGTGCCGGGACGGGTTTGTCTCCTGGGTGTTCTATGCCGGTCTCCCTGGTGTCCGGGAGAACCGCGCCCTGGCGAACTGGCTTACGGAGGAGGGGCTGGGGGCGGACCTGCAGGGCATCGTTTGGGAGGAGATGGACTTCGCCCGTCTCACTCAACAGGAGCTGGATCTGCTCATGGAACCGGTGAAAGAGCTTTTCTCCCGGCACACCAAGCAGGAGCTATGGGAGGGAGGTGTCCGCCGGGAGATAAGGATATCCGTCATCTGTGACCTGGTGGATGTGTCCAACAACCCACAGCTCCATGCCCGCAACTACTGGATACCCGTGGAGCACGAAGAGCTGGGGGCCACTTTACAGCACCCCGGCCACCTGTTCCTGTCCCCCCTCACCGAGGGCCGTCCCAGGCGGCGTGCCCCCCTGATAGGTGAGCACAACCATGAGGTCTTGGGGACGCCAGGCACCGCCAAGGGCCACCTCGGTCACAGCGTTGCCAGGGGTAAGTTTGAGGCGGCCCCACTGCCGCTGCGAGGCATCCGGGTGCTGGACTTCACCTGGGCGGCGGCCGGGCCTTTCGCCACCAAGTTCTTGGCCGATTACGGGGCGGAGGTCATCAAAGTAGAGACCTGCCAGCGCCCCGATATCCTGCGGGTCAGCGAGCCCTACCGGGACGGCAAGCCGGGGATAGACAACAGCGGCTTCTTCGTGCACGCCAACACGGGCAAAAAAGGCATCTCTCTGAACCTGTCCACCCCCCAGGGCCGGGAGCTGGCGCTCAGGCTCGCGGGCCTGTGCGATGTGGTGATAGAGAACTTCAGCCCCGGGGTGATGAAGCGTCTGGGGCTGGACTACCCGGCCATATGCCGGGTGAAACCCGATATCATCATGCTCAGCTCAAGCATATTCGGTAACAAGGGGGCGGCTGGCGGGGGCTACGAGGGCTTTCGAGGCTTCGGGATGGCCGCCGCATCCGCCTCGGGCCACTACTACTACACGGGCTGGGAGGGGGGAGAGCCCGCCGGGCCCACGCACATAGCATACGGGGATATAGCCCAGGCGGTCTCCTCTTCACTGGCCCTGATATCGGCCCTGGACCATCGCCGCCGCACCGGGAAGGGGCAGTACATAGACGCCTGCCAGCTTGAGGTGATGACTCATTTCCTGGGACCGGCTGCCGTAGACTACCTGTCCAGCGGCCGCCTGCCCCGCAAACTGGGCAACCGCCACCCGGATGCCTCACCCCACGGGGCCTTCCGCTGCCAGGGTGAAGACCGGTGGTGCGCCATCGCCTGTCTTACGGAACAGGAGTGGCAGTCCCTTTGCCGGGTAATGGAGGACCCGGGGCTGGCCACCGACCCCCGCTTCTCCA
>JASLQE010000226.1 GCA_030744635.1 Dehalococcoidia bacterium
GGCCTGACCGGGGTGATGGAGGCAGCCGCCCGCGGTGCGGCTGGCGCAGGGGGTAGGACCGTGGGCATACTCCCCGGCAACACCCCGGAGGAGGCCAACCCATATATCCAGATATCCATCGTCACGGGTATGGGCTACACCCGCAACGCCATCGTGGTCAAATCGGCCCGTGCGGTGATAGCCGTCGGAGGCTCCTTCGGCACCCTTTCCGAGATAGCCTTTGCCCTCCAGAGTGGCATACCCGTGGTGGGCCTGAGCACATGGGAGATGAGCCGTGAAGGTGAAGGCGGGGACTCCATAATACGGGCCACGACACCAGAGGAGGCCGTGGGGAAGGCGCTGGCCACCATAGGAGATGCGCCAAAGGAGGCAGTTGAACACAGGCATTGAGGCCATCCGGGCACGGGAGATACTGGACTCCCGGGGCAACCCCACCGTGGAAGTGGAGGTGGCCCTGGCGGGGGGCGCTACCGGGCGGACGGCTGTCCCCTCCGGTGCCAGTACCGGCATCCATGAGGCCCTGGAGCTACGGGACGGGGACCCCGCCCGCTACGGCGGCAAGGGGGTCCTCAAAGCCATCCACAACATACACAGCATCATAGCTCCCGCCCTGAAGGGCGTGGACGCCTCCGCACAGGCGGTCTTAGACCACCGGCTGCTGGAGCTGGACGGCACCGATAACAAGTCCAAGCTGGGTGCCAACGCCATCCTGGGGGTCTCCCTGGCCTGCGCCCATGCCGCCGCCGTCCATGCCGGGCTGCCCCTTTACCGTTACCTGGACGGCCTCGGCACCGCATTACCTGTACCCATGCTGAATGTGGTGAACGGCGGCCAGCACGCTGCTGACGCCGCCGATTTTCAGGAGTATATGCTGGTGCCCGCCGGGGCAACCAGCTTCTCTCAGGCGCTGCGGATGGGTGCGGAGGTCTACCATACACTGCGCAAGCTGCTGGGGGAGCGGGGGTGGAACACGGCGGTGGGTGATGAAGGGGGGTTTGCACCCGCCCTGCCCTCCAACCGGGACGGGGCGGAGGTGCTGGTGAAGGCCATTGAGGCCGCCGGCTACAGGCCGGGGGAGGACTGCTTCCTGGCCCTGGATGTAGCCGCATCCAATCTGCTGTCAGATGACCGGTACCACCTGCCACGGGACGGGCATGTGCTCAGCGCCCCGGATATGGTGAGCCTCTACCAGGACCTGGTCTCGTCCTTCCCCGTGGTCAGCATCGAGGACGGGTTGGAGGAGGAGGACTGGGCGGGGTGGCAACTCCTAACCGAGAGGCTGGGCAAGCGGGTGCTATTAGTGGGGGATGACCTGTATGTCACCAACCCGGCCCGCCTGGCCACCGGGATTGAACGCCGGGCCTCCAACGCCATCCTCATCAAGCTAAACCAGATAGGGACCCTCACCGAGACCATAGCGGCCGTGCGCCTGGCCCAGCGGGCGGGGTGGGCCACCATCATCAGCCACCGCTCCGGTGAGACGGAGGATACCTCCATCGCCGACCTGGCGGTGGCCTTGGGGGCAGGCTTTATCAAGGCCGGTGCCCCCTGCCGCTCGGAGCGGCTGGCCAAGTATAACCGGCTGCTTCGCATTGAAGAGGAGTTGGGGGGGGCCGCCACCTACCCCGGCAGGGAGACCTTCCTCCCCATCAAAATCTAAAGGAGACCTCATGGAGATTATTCCCGGCATCCACCAGATTAAGGTACCCATTCCGGACAACCCCCTGGGCTTCCTCAACTGCTATGTGCTCAAGGGCAAGAACGGCTGGCTAATGATTGACACCGGCTGGTACACCCAGGACGCCTTCAACGCCCTGGAGGCCGGGCTTAAAGACCTGGGTCTGGGCTTCACCGATATAGAGACCATCGTGGTGACCCATGTCCACGCGGACCACTACGGCCTGGCGGGGCGCATAAAGCAGGTGTCCCCGTCCACCAAGCTGATGGCGCACCGCTGGGAGGGGGACCTGATTGAGTCCCGCTACATCAAGTTCGCCGAGCTACGGGACAAGATGGGGGCCGTGCTGGCCTTCCACGGCGTGCCCCCCGTGGACCTGTCCAGCCTGCAATCGGCCTCTATGCCGGTGTTGGAGTATGTCACCGTAACCATGCCCGATGTCTCTTTCTACGGGGGAGAGGTGGTGGACACCGGAATCTTCAACTTGGAAGTGCTGTGGACGCCGGGCCACTCCCCCGGGCATATCTGCCTCTGGGACTCGGAGCACAGAATCCTCTTCTCCGGGGACCACATCCTACCGGTAATCACCCCCAACATCAGCTACCATGTGCAATCGGGGGACAGCCCTCTGGCGGACTTTATAAACTCCCTTAACAAGCTGCGCAACCTGCCCGCCACCCAGGTGCTACCGGCCCATGAGAACATCTTTACCAATCTGCGGGAGCGCATAGACCAGATAAAAGAGCACCACGAGCAGCGCAAGGAGGAGATACGGGCCGTAATCCGCAAGGAGCCTCAGAACGCCTGGTTTATCTCCTCCCAGATAACATGGAACATCCCCCAGCCCTGGGACCAGTTCAACTCACTGGACCGGCGCATCGCCGTCACCGAGACCGTCGCCCACCTGGAGTACATGCGCTATGAGGGCAGCGTGGAACGTCTGTTCCAGGGCGGCAACATTCTCTACAGGGTGGCCGGTTGAGGCAGCGTACGGAAATGGGACTGCATCCAAAGACAGGGGACATGGGCTACCACGAGGAGTTTGAGTTCAGCGGCGAAGAGGCCCTGCGTACCGCCGTCCTACTGGCCATCCCCTACCAGTACCCGGGTGAAAAAACGGTGGTGAGCTATACCACCGACGAGTTCACCTCCGTTTGTCCCTGGTCAGGGCTGCCGGACTTCGCTCACCTGGAGATAAGCTATATACCCGGCGGCACGCTGGTGGAGCTAAAGAGCCTGAAGCTCTACCTCACCTCCTTCCGCAGCGTGGGCATCCTCCAGGAGCACAGCGTCAGCCGCATTCTGAAGGACCTAGCGACGCTACTGGACCCGGTGTGGATACGGGTGAGCGCCCGCTTCGCCCCCCGCGGTGGAATAGCCACGGAGGCGAGCGCCGAGCACGGCTGGCGCGAGTAAGTGTGTCTGAACGGATGAGCCACAACGGCAAATGCAGATAAGGACAGAACGGATAGCCCACATGAAGGAGGACTCTTATGACCACTAGAGTCGGCATTAACGGTTTCGGGCGCATCGGCCGCCAGGTGCTGCGGGCCGTCCAAGAGCGCCACCCACAGGAACTGGAGGTGGTGGCCGTAAACGACCTCACCGATATACCCACCAATGCCCATATGTTGCAGTGGGACTCCACCTACGGTAAGTATCCGGGCAAGGTGGAGGCCGCCGGGGACTCCCTCAAGGTTGACGGTAAAAGCATACGGGTCTTTGCCGAGCGGGACCCCGCCCGGATTCCCTGGGGCAGCGTGGGGGCACAGGTGGTGGTGGAGTCCACCGGGGTATTTACCGATGCGGAGAAGGCCGCCGCCCACATCCGGAATACGGTCAAAAAGGTTATCATCTCCGCCCCCGCCAAGAACGAGGACCTGACCGTGGTACTGGGGGTGAACGACTATATGTACGACCCTGCCAAACACCATGTGCTCTCCAATGCCTCCTGCACCACCAACTGCATCGCCCCGGTGGTCAAGGTGCTGCACGAGAGCTTCGGGCTGGTGCGGGGCCTCATGTCAACCATCCACGCCTATACCAACGACCAGCGTCTGCTGGACATGTTCCACAGTGACCTGCGCCGCGCCCGCTCCGCGGCGGTCAACATCATTCCCACCACCACCGGGGCCGCCCGGGCGGTGACCATGGTCATCCCCGAGGTCAAGGGCCGGATTCACGGCATGGCCTTCCGGGTACCGGTGGCCACCGGCTCGGCCTGCGATTTCGTGGCGGACCTGGGCTGCAAGGTGACCGCTGATGAGGTGAACTCCGCCTGCAAAAAGGCCGCCGAGGGGCCTTTAAAGGGAATACTGGAATATACCGAGCAGGAGCTGGTTAGCTCGGACTTCATCGGCAACCCCCATAGCTCCATCTTTGATGCCCCCAGCACCCTGGTGCTTGATGACAGCATGGTCAAGGTGCTATCGTGGTACGACAACGAGTGGGGCTATAGCTGCCGGGTATCCGACCTGGCTGTGTTTCTGGCCGGCAAAGGGCTGTAGCCAGCGGAGAATCAGTAACAGAGTAGCCTGAGATGCTCTTATGGCTGGTGGAAATGTTGATTTAGATGGTAGCCCTCATATTCAGCCTGATAGCCGCTGCCTCCGCCGTGGGGGGGGGCATGCTGCCCTTGTATACCCGCGTCCGCAACATCCACTCCCGGTACCTGCTGGGCTTCGCCGCCGGGGTGATGCTGTCGGTGGCCTTCCTGGAGATGCTGCCGGAGATGGTGGCGGAGGGGGAAACCAGCTTCATATTTCTGGCGGTGGGTTTCTTCTCCCTATACGTGGTGGAGAAGCTGGTGCTGGTACACTCCTGCCCCGAGGGGGAGTGCGATAGCACCACTACCATCGGGTGGACGGCCCTCATCGGCATCGCCGCGGAGAGCCTGCTGGACGGCGTGGCCATAGGCATAGGCTTCCACCTGGCCCCGGCGGTGGGACTGACCATAGCCCTGGCGGTGCTAATCCACGAGTTCCCCCGGGGCTTTGCCACCGCGGTTATAATGCGCACCGCCGGCTACAACATGCGCCGCATATGGGGCGCTCTGAGCATAGACGCCCTCTTCACCCCCCTGGGAGTGGTATTAGTGTTGCTGGGGGTCTTCCCGGAGGGGTTCTTCGTGCCACTGATGGCCTTCGCCGCCGGGACATTTATCTATGTGGGGGCCTCGGACCTGCTGCCGGAGGCCCACCGCACCTTCAACAAATGGGTTATAGCTTCCGTGTTGCTGGGTGTGGCGCTGATACCCGTCCTGAGGCCGGTGACCCACCTGGCTGGGCTGTAGGGGCGGCGTGCGCCCCACACTCTCGGTAACCATTGCGCCCAACCTGGTGCTCCTTAACCCGGTGATGTCCGCCTCGGGTACCTTCGCCTATGGGGTGGAGTACGGGCCTTTCTTTGACATCCACCGGCTGGGGGCCATGGTGTGCAAGGGCACCACTCTAGAGCCCCGGGAGGGCAACCCCCAGCCCCGCACCATAGAGACGGTGGGGGGCATGCTCAACAGCATCGGCCTCCAGAACATGGGGGTGGAGCGGCTGGTGGCCGATATGGCCCCCATCTGGGCAAAGTGGCGGCTACCGGTGCTGGTGAACATAGCCGGGGAGCGGGTGGAGGACTACGCCAAGCTGGCCCGCCGTCTGGACGGGGTGCCCGGTGTGGCGGGTATTGAGGTGAACATAAGCTGCCCCAATGTGTCCAGAGGCAGCATGGAGTTCGGCACCTCACCTTCGGCCACCGAGGAGGTGCTGCGAGCGGTGCGGGGTGCCACCTCCCTGCCCGTGGTGGCCAAACTCAGCCCCAATATCACCGATATCACCGAGACGGCGCGCGCCGCCGAGGCCGGGGGAGCCGACGCTATCTCCCTTATCAACACCCTCGCAGCTATGGACATCGACGCCGTAACCGGACGGGCGTTCATGGGCGGGCTGTCCGGCCCGGCGGTGAAGCCGGTGGCCCTGAGGATGGTCTACCGGGTGGTGGGGGCGGTGCAGGTACCCATAATCGGCTGTGGCGGCATAGCAACGGGTAGGGACGCCGCCGAGTTCCTCATGGCCGGGGCAACGGCGGTGCAGGTGGGCACCGCCAACCTCGCCAACCCGAAGGCGTGCTTAGATGTGTTGGAGGGCCTGTTGGCCTTCATGGAGGAGTCCGGGATGGAGGATGTGTCCCAGCTAATAGGGGCGGCGCGTTGAATGGGGGAGCTCCCACAGCGACCTTCTCTCTTCCCACCCACCCGCCCGCGAGTTATTTCCCTTGGGGGAAAAGCCCTCCAGTCGCCCCATTTGGCTTTTAAGTGGAGTGTCCTGGGGACGGTCTCGGCAAATTTTTGCCGTCGGGGTGGGGACGCTTTCGGGC
>JASLQE010000227.1 GCA_030744635.1 Dehalococcoidia bacterium
AGTTTCTGGTGGTGCAGGATATGTTCCTCTCCGAGACGGCCCAGATGGCATCCGTTGTGTTGCCCGCCTGCTCCTTCGCGGAGGGAGAGGGCACTTTCACCAACACCGAGCGCCGGGTACAATTGGTGCGCCGGGCCATTGGTCCTGTGGGCGCATCCCAGCCGGACTGGTGGATAGTAAGCCAGCTGGCCCGCAGGATGGGCGGACGGGGCTTTGACCACCCGCACCCCTCCCAGGTATGGGACGAGGTGGCCCTCCTGGTGCCAGACTACGGCGGCGTAAGCCACCGGCGGCTGGAGGCCGGCGGGCTACAGTGGCCCTGCCCGTCTGCCGACCACCCGGGCACCGCCAACCTGCACACCGGTGCCTTCCCGTGCGGGAGGGCACAATTCACACCGCTGGAGTACCGCCCACCGGCGGAGCCCCCGGATGCCGAATATCCTCTGGTGCTAACCACAGAGTGCAGCCTGTTCCAGTTTCAAACTGGCTCCATGACCCGCAAAGTGGAGGGGCTGGAAGGCCTCAGGGGTGAAGAGGCGGTGGAGATAAACCTGGTTGATGCCCAGGGGTTGGGTATCGGTGACGGGGACTGGGTAAGGGTAAGCTCCAGCCGGGGCAGTGTGGAGGTGCGGGCCAGGGTGACTGGGGCATCGCCCCCCGGCATGGTATCCATGACCCACCACTTCGCCGAGGTGCCCACCAACTCCATCACTTGCCCCGCTTTGGACCCGGTGTCCGGAGTAGCCGAGTTCAAGGCGACCGCCGTGAAAATTGAGAAGGCCCATGCTTAGCCAGGCCCAGACCTCGGCGAGGTACCATGTCCAGGCTGTGGACATGGAGTACTATAAGCGGAACATACCCTGTCAGTACGCCTGCCCCGCCCATACAGATGCCCGGGGATATGTCAACGCCATAGCCCGTGGGGACATGGAGCGGGCCTATTACATAGCCCGTCAGCCTAACCCATTGGCCACCGCCTGCGGCCGTATATGCGTGGCCCCCTGCGAGGCGGCCTGTCGCCGGGGCAAGGTGGACTCGGCCATACCTATCCGGGCGCTTAAGCGCTTCGTCACCCGGCGCTATGGGGTGGAGGGGGACTACCACACTTTCCCCTGGGCCCCGCCCGGTAATGACAACTCTAGGACCTTTGAGAGCCAGCTGGCCATCGGGGACCGCCGGGGGGAGGGCCGTGTGGCCGTGGTAGGATCCGGCCCGGCCGGCCTTAGCGCTGCCCATGATTTGGCCTTGCTGGGCTACGGGGTGACCATGTTTGAGGCCCTGCCCTCTCCGGGGGGCTATATGGCCACCGCTTTGCCCGCATACCGGCTTTCCAGAGAGCTCATACGCCGGGAGGTTGAAGCTATTCTCCGGCTCGGGGTAGAGGCGCACACCTCCTCCCCCATGGAGCCGGAGGCTGTCGCCGCCTTGAAGAATCAAGGATACCGGGCGGTGTTCGTGGCTACTGGCCTGGAGAAAAAGCAGCGCCCCTTCTTCCCGGAGGAGGGGGTGTTCACGGAGGCCGGGATGGGGGTTGAAGGGGGTGGCATCATTCACGCCGTGGCCATAGGCCACCGCGCGGCCCGGACCGTGGACGCCTTCCTGATAGGCAAGAGGTGCCGTATACAGACCCAGGGCTGGCTGGAGCCTGTGGACCCCTCGGGTTTCTTTGACATGACTTATCTGCACACGGAACGGAAGGACCCCCGCCTGAACCCATTCACCATAGACGGCGAATTGGAGGCTGCCTATACTGATGAAGAGGCTGTGGCCCAGGCCCGCCGCTGTCTCACCTGCAGCATCCAGACGGTGTTTGACGGGCAGAAATGCATTCTGTGCGGGGGCTGCGTTGATGTGTGCCCTATGAACTGCCTGAAGCTGGTCGGAATAGACCAGGTGTACGGCGAAACGCCGGTGACTGCCCTGATGGAGGAGGAAACCCCAGGGGGACGCCGACCTGTGGCAGCCATGATTAAGGACGAGAACCGCTGCATACGCTGTGGACTGTGCCACAGGCGCTGCCCTACCGCGGCAGTACAGCTTATGACCTTCCGTTTTGAAGAAGAGGTGGTGTATGATTAGCCGACTGCGCCAGCAGCTCCGCCAGCTCCCAGAGCAGGTCTTGCAGAGCAATATATGGCGCTCCATCTTCCGCCAGGGCTACCCCGATAACGATGAGAACCGGTCCCTGGTGGTGATGAACAGCGTTTTCCTGCATTTTCACCCGGTGAAGGTGAAAACCAACACCCTGCGTCCGGCCTACACCCTGGGATTAGGAATCATGTCCCTGTTCCTGTTCTTGATTCTTATCTTCACCGGCGGGGTGCTCACATTCCTTTATCTGCCCACTATCGAGCAGGCGTATGTTTTCATACAGGAGCTTCATACCTCGGTGCCCTTCGGAGCCTTGATGCGTAACGCCCACCGCTGGGCGGCACATCTTATGGTGCTGGCGGTATTTTTGCACATGATGCGGGTGTTCTACACCGGCGGCTACAAGCACCCCCGGGAGTTCAACTGGGTGTTAGGGGTGATACTGCTGGTAATAACCTTCCTGCTTAGCTTCACCGGCTACCTGCTGCCGTGGGACCAGCTCTCCTTCTGGGCCATCACCGTGGGCACCAACATAGCCGGCTACACCCCCTTCATGGGTGCCGAAGTTAGGGCCTTTCTCCTGGGCTCCACTACAGTAGGGGGAGAAGCCCTGTTGCGCTTCTATGTGCTACATGTAGTGCTTCTACCCGCCCTCCTCATCATCCTGCTGGGCGTGCACTTTTGGAGAATACGCAAAGATGGCGGGCTATCGGCCCCACTCCCTGCTGAGGAGGTGGAGAAGTGAACACCCAGGAGTTCGCACCGCAGCAGCAGGACAAAGATTACGGCCTGGTTGAGGTAATGGGCCGCTCCACGCCAATGGTGAACAAGGGGCCGGAGGGCACCCTGCCGTCCTGGCCTTACCTTTTCGTATGGGAAGCCCTACTCTTCTTGGGGGTTTCTGCCATGCTGCTCGTTATGTCTATCCTCATAGATGCCCCTCTGCGGGAGGCTGCCAACCCCAATCTCACCGAAAACCCGGCAAAGGCACCATGGTACTTCCTCAACTTGCAGGAGCTACTGCTGCACATGAACCCATCGCTTGCCGGGGTTATTGTACCGACAGCGGTGCTTGCTTTTCTTATGAGCATACCCTATTTGGACCGCAACCTTTCGGACATAGGGATATGGTTTGCCAGCCGAAAAGGCAAGCTGATAACCATATGGAGCACAATTTACACTGTGCCCTTACTGGTGGGTCTCATCCTGTTTGACCAATACATCCGGGTGAGGTCTCTCATATCGGAACCGGAGTTAATACCAGGATGGTTAATCCCCATGGCCGTGATGGGCCTGCTGAGCGCGGGGTTGTATGCCGTTGTACGCCCGTTCCGTCCCAACACTCGGGAGGTGCTGGTGGCCTATTTCACCGGCTTTGTAGTGACCTTCTTCGTCCTGACCATTGCCAGCACCTTCTTCCGGGGGTTGGGCATGAACCTCACCCTGCCGTGGAACCTTCCACCAGGGGCACTATCCTTCTGATGAAGCGGAACAGCCAAGGAGCTAAGAATGTCTAGCAATACGACAGGGAAAATAGACCGGCGCCGGTTCCTGGGGCTGATGTGGTGGGGGGCCGCTGGTGTGTTGGTCTTACAGACGCTGGGAGCAACGGTGCTTTCCTTGTGGCCCCGCACCAGGGCGGGGGCTTTCGGTGCCAAATTTGATATAGGCAAGCCGGAGGACTACCCATTAGGCTCGGTCACCTACTTCTCTCAGGGCCTGTTTTACCTGACGCGGGTGCGCACCTCCGACGGCGGCGACGGCCTCTTGGCCCTGTACCGCCGATGCACCCACCTGGGATGCGTGGTGCCCTGGCGCAAGGATGAGGTATCTGAGGACGACTTGATGGAAGAGGGGAGGTTCAACTGCCCCTGCCATGCCTCCATCTATGACCGGTACGGCCTGGTCCATGGCGGCCCCGCTCCCCGCCCCCTGGACCTGATGACCATAGTCCAGGAGGGGGATAGGGTGTTGGTGGACACCGGAGACATCAGCCAGCGTACCACCTTTGATGACTCACAGGTAGCCAAGATATGAACCATGGCCTGGAAAAGAAAGTAGCCATTGGGCTGGCCCTCACTGTTCTGCTCATCATCCTGATGGGAGTCTATTTCATCACCGAGCCTTCAAGACAACAGTCCGCCCGGGAGGAGTTCGTCCGTAAAGCATCTGTTGTAGGGGCGGAGCATTTTCTGGTTACCTGCGCCCAGTGCCACGGGGCACAAGGCGAGGGCGGTATCGGGCCGCCGCTCAGGGAAACAGGGCTGGAAGAGAATGACCTTATCAAGGTCATCTCTCGGGGCCGGCCCGGTACGCCTATGCCTGCCTTCGCCGCAGACGAGGGCGGGGTGTTCACCTACTACCAGATACGGGACATAGCGGAGTTCATCCGCCACTGGGATGACGATATTCTGGAGGAGGTACGCCACGAGTTGGTTGAGCATGGCATGCTCAACCCCACCCCGGCCCCACCGTCAGCAGCGGGGCCGGACGGGCTGCAGCTTTTCACACAGCTCGGTTGCATCGCCTGTCACACCGTTGAGGGCGTGTCCACCAGTTCGGTAGGCCCGGAGCTTACCGATATCGCTTCAGTCGCCGGTGAGCGCCGTCCCGGCACCTCCACCGAGGACTACATAAAAGAATCGCTGCTGGACCCCGGGGCCTTCGTGGTGGAGGGTTTTGCGCCCATAATGTCCAGCTTCGATGGCCGTCTAACGCCGGAGGAGCTTCAGGCCCTAGTGGACTATCTACTCAGCTTAGAGTAGCGTAGCATCCGGGCCGCGGCAACGGTCTGTGCTTGGAGCTATTGCGGAGCTATGATACCGCACCCTCGTCTTTGAGGGCCTCAATCTCCTTTGCGGAGTAGCCCAAGTCGGCCAGTGTCTCGTCAGTATGCTGGCCGGGGACGGCAGCGAAGCTGCGGAACTGGGCCGGAGTGTTGGAGAGCTTGATGGAAGGGCCTTGCTGCTTCACCTTGCCCAGCTCTGGGTGGTCCAGTTCCCACAGCAGGTCGCGTGCCCGTATCTGGGGGTCGTCAAAAACCTCTTCCAGCCGGTTTACCGGTGCCGCCTGGCTTTCAATAGGCCCCTTCCAGAAAATATCCAGCCAATCCTGGCGGTCCCTGGTGAGAAACAGTTTCTCCACCATCTGGACCATATCGTCACGGGTCTCCTTGTTGTACTGATGCGGGATGAGGTCCTCCCTGTCTATGGTACGGCAGAAGTTAGCCCAGTGGTGTGGCTCCACATTGGTGGTGGCAATCCATCGGCCGTCCTTGCACCTCCACACCCCGGCGGCGGGGTTGGGACGGTCTATACGGGCTATCCTTTTGCCCTTGAACATATTGGGGCTGATGCTGCACTGGAAGTCCAGTGCGGCATCCGTCATGCTGATATCCACGAACTGTCCCCGTCCCCTCTTGTGGCGGGCCTGGAGGGCCATGAGAATGCCGATGACAGCGTGGAGGCCGGAGGAGACATCGTCTATGGGCAGGCCCACGAACCGGGGGGTCTGGTCAAGGTCACCGCACATGCCTAGCACCCCCGCCACGGCCATGGCGCAAGGGTCGTGGCCGGGGTAGTCCTTGTAGGGACCGGTCTGGCCGTAGAGGGTGATGGAGCAGTAAATGATGCCGGGGTTGATCTCGCTCAGGGTCTCGTAGTCTATACCCAGCCGCTTTGCCACCCCGGGGCGAAACTCCTGCAGCAGCACATCGGCCTGGCTGGCCAGGCGGCGGGCTACCTCCTGCCCTTTGGAATACTTCATATTGAGACAGATGCTCCTCTTGTTGCGGCCCACTGTATCCCAGGGACGGGTCTGGGAAGGGTCACCGCTGGATGTTGCCCCGCGTATCACCGCCCCCTTGGCCTGCTCCGCCCGCCGGCCGCTAAGGGTGGAGCCGAACCCCGGCTCCTCCACGCGCAATACATCGGCACCGAAGTCAGCCAGCATCCAAGAGGTGAAGGGTCCTGGCAGCAGCCGGGAGAAGTCCAGGACCTTGATGCCTTCCAGGGCCATAGCCATGATGAACCTCCACAGCGTAGTTTTAAGCAAGCCAATTATATTTGGGCCGTGGAGCGGGAGTCAACTGAGGCCGTGCGGGTATGGGGCTAACGCATGGTATCAGGCAGGATAAGGACTATTTGGGGGAAGATGATTAGCAGGGCAATGACCACAAACATGGTGAGGACAAAGGGGGTTACACTGCGGAACATGTCCTCCAGTGGGATATGGGGTGCCACCCCTTTGACCACATAAATGTTGAGTCCCACAGGAGGGGTGAGCAGGCCTATCTCGCACATAATCACCACCATGATACCGAACCAGGTGGGGTCAAAGCCCAGGGCCTGGGAGGCGGGGTAAAGGATGGGCAGGGTGAGCAGCAACATGCCGATGGCGTCCATGAACGCCCCCAGGACCAGGTAGAGGGCCAGCATACCGATGAGAATCACCACCGGAGGCACCGGTAGGTCGGCCAGGAACGTGCCGATGTCGTAGGGCACCCGGGTGATGGCCAGGAAGCGGACGAAGATGAGGATGCCCACGATGATGATGAATACCATACCGGTGGTGCGCCCCGTATCCAGCAGGGCGTGCCCCAAGTTGCCGCGGGAGAGCCGGCGCAGTGTCACTCCGATAAGCAAAGCCCCCGCCGCCCCGGCGGCCCCGGCCTCGGTGGGGGTGAATACCCCTGTGTAAATGCCCCCCATTACCAGGGCGGCCAGGACGACAATGCCCCACACCCCCTTGAGGGACACCAGCCGCTCCTTCCAGGTCACCCCGCGTATCGCCGGTTCCAGAGCAGGGTTGCGCCATGCCCGCAGGGTTATCTGGACTATGAACATAGCGGCGGTGAGAAAGCCGGGGAGGAAGCCGGCGATGAGTAGCCTCCCTATGGACTGCTTGGTCATGATGCCGTAGATAACTATCAGGGCGCTGGGGGGAATGGTGGCCGCCAGGGTGCCGCAGGAGGCAATGCAACCGGCGGCCAGCTTGCGGTCGTACTTATACTTCTCCAGCTCGGGCAGGGCCACCTTTGTCAGCACCGCCGCCGCCGCCAGGCTGGAATCGGAGGCGGCGGCGAAGCCGGCACCCCCTACCACGGTAGCCGAGGCCAGACCCCCCGGCAGCCGCCCCACCCATTGCCGGCCCGCCCAAAAAACATCCTGGGTGAATCCGGAGCGCCCCTACCCCCAACAGGGTGACATACTTGGACACCTCAAACAGGCCATAGGCGCCGAAGGCATAAGACCATGGGAAGAAGGAGCCGTCAATGGTGCCCCGGTCCTGGGCCTTGTATATCTCCGGGGCTGGCATGGCAACCACTACGATGCCCAGCTTATCGGCAAACTTGGCCTGCTCCCCATAGGCCCGCAGCCTCATACCCTTGAAGTCTTCCACCGTTAACACCTGCTTTTTGCCCATGTATTCATAGGAGGGGACAGCGGCGGCGAAAAGGTATTTAGCGTTCCATTGCTTTACCTCGGCCTGTAGCTCGGGCAGCCTGTACATTTCCCCCTGGGCTTTACTCAGCACGGCCAGGTCCCCGGAGAGCCCTGGCAGGGAGATGATGTTTGACAGCGGCAGCTTGCCGGGGGCATAGCCCGGGACCATGGGGCCGAGGTCAAACAGGCCGGACTTGATGTTATCCGGCTGGTCCTTGGAGCTACCCAGGGCCTCGCTGTAGAAATGCTCGAAGGTGATGGCCCCCCAGTTTTCTCGGTCACCTGCTCAGTCCACCACTCCCAGCCCTTGGTGAATGCCCGCTGGGCTCCGAAGGTGTGGACCTTGAGTGTCATGGCCTTGATGGGTGCCAGGGTGGGTACCGGGGTAGCCGGCGGCCACAGCTAGGCCGCCGGCCTAGCCGTAGCTGCCGGTGCCGGTGTGGCTGCCGGCCTGGCTGTGGCCGCCGGGGCTGGAGTAGCCGGAGCTGGTGTTGGATCGGCCCCACCGCAGGAAGCCAGCACCAGTGACAACGCCACCACTACCAGAAACAACCTAATACCTGCTCTCATCGCACCCTCCCGTTACCCAATACCTTACAGGGCTTTTTAGATTGGGTGGATTATAATCCCGACTTTGGGGTCTATCAAGTACCTGCCTTTACAATAGAGGGCCACAGCCGTTTATAATAGGGTAAAATGGGGAAAAGCCTGCTGGCAATAGTGGCCCTGGCATTGGTGGTAGCGGCGTGCAGCCCCCGGGACACGCCCGGTCCAACCGCCGTTCCAGCTAACCCGACACCGGCAGCGGTGCCAGCCAGTGAAGTTCCTACTCCCGGAGTTGTCGCCACTCCGCTCCCGGCACCCGCGTCGCCGTCAGTACCCAGCCGTAATGCTGGCAACGAAACCCCGAGTGGTATAGCGCAGAACTCCACCCCACCCCCTTCTTCCGTGATAGCGCCTCAGCCAATCACCATTCCTGATATCGTGGATCGGGTGAAACCAGCGGTGGTGGGTATCCTTATCAAGGGCACACAGCTCAATATGTTCCTGCAGCCGGTGCCCAGCCGGGGGGTAGGCTCCGGGGTCATAATCACCCCAGATGGCTACATCCTGACCAACGACCATGTTGTTGAGGACGCCCAGGATATAACGGTAGACCTGCCCCGCAGCCACTACTTTCCGCAGGGGGCCACTTTTGAGGGCAGGGTGGTGGGCCGGGATCCGCTTACCGACCTGGCCATAGTAAAAGTGGATGCCCAGGACCTGCCCGTCATTCCCATTGGGGACACTGGGAAACTACGGGTTGGGGAGTGGGTCATCGCTATCGGCAATGCCCAGGGCCTGCCCGGCGGCCCCACCGTTACACTGGGCATCGTCAGCGCCATGGGGCGCTCTGTGGAGACCGGAGACAGGGGCATAACCCTGCATGACCTGGTGCAGACGGATGCCGCCATCAACCCGGGTAACTCCGGTGGCCCGCTGCTGAACCTGGCGGGCAAGGTAGTGGGTATCAACACCGCCATCATCCGTGGTGCGCAGAGCATCGGCTTCTCCATCTCCACCGCTACGGTCAATGCGGTGATGGAAGACCTCATTCAGGTGGGTAAGGTGAAGTGGCCCTGGCTGGGGGTGAGAATAACCACCCTGACACCGGCCCTATCCAGGGAGCGGGGCTACGCCGTGGAACAGGGCGTGCTCATCATTGAGGTGATGCCGGATGTCCCCGCTGCCCGTGCCGGGTTACGGGATAGCGATATCATGGTCAGCCTGAACGGGGAGTCCACGCCGGACCTGGAGACATTCCAGAGAATGATACGCCTCTACCGCGCGGGGGACACGGTGGAGTTAAGTGTTGTGAGGGATAGCAAGGAAGTGAAAATAAGCATAACCCTGGGGGAGATGCCTCCTCTTTTTTAGGCGGTGTCCCATTGGGGTCTTGCTTGCCGAGCAACCTTTACCCACACGGTTCCATCGCAAATCTTCTGTTACAGAGGGGCACAATGGGGTTGTCTAGGGGAGTGGTGCCACCGTCCCACTACAGGACGTGTTTGTCATTCAGGCCCGGCGGACGGTCAGTTGGATTTCCTTGCCCTGCACCTTGTGACTCCGGCTGTAGCCCCCCTCGGTGTCCTGGCCCTTGATAAGCTCCACCGATAGGGTCTCCTGCCGGATGTA
>JASLQE010000228.1 GCA_030744635.1 Dehalococcoidia bacterium
GTAGGGGCCGTCCTGGCCGAAAGGGGTGATGGAGACCCAGATAAGGCTGGGATTCAAGGGCTGTAGGGTGGTGTGACCCAATCCCAGCCCATCCAGGTGTCCGGGAGGGAAGTTCTCTATGAAGAAGTCGGTCTGTTTAACCAGTGACCGTAGCAGCTCTGCGCCAGCCGGGGTCTCAATATCCAGGGTGATGCTTTTCTTGCCCTGGTTATAGGCCCACCACCACAGGCTCTTCTCCCTGTGGGCCTCTCCATGATAGAAAGGTCCCCGCATCCGGTCCGGGTCGCCATCGGGGGGCTCCACCTTGGTGACCTCCGTACCCATATCGGCCAGCACACGCCCGCAGAGCCACCCCCTCCAGTCGGTCAAGTCCAGTGCCCTGTATCCCTCAAGCATACTGTTCATAAGTTGGGATTATACCATAGTTGTCGGCCCCTTCCCCACCCTTTCTGGGGACGGGGAGCTAAGCTTCACAAGGGTCTCCTCCAGTAGCCAGAGCCAGCCCTTGGAGGTGCTTAGCCTGACCTGGCTGGTGCCCACCTTTACCCCCGGGGAAGAGGCCAGGCGGGAGCGGTCTACTTTCAGCCCCGGGAGCCATTGCAGCAGCACCTGTCCATCATGGGCCTTAATGGACTCCACCCCGGCCTGCCGCGCCAGGGTCCTGAGCCGGACCACAAGTAGTAGGTTGGCCGCCTCCTGTGGTGGTGGGCCGAAACGGTCTCTCAATTCCATTGCCATTACCTCAATATCCTGAAGGGAGAGCACCCCGGCCAGACGCTGATAGAGGGCTAGCCGGGTGTGGACATCAGACACATACTCCTCCGGCAAAAAGGCTGCCAGGGGAAGTGACATAGCAGGTTCCGGTGTTGGTGGTTGAGGAGGCGTACCGGACTTTAGCTCTGCCACCGCCTGGGCCAAGAGCCGGGTGTAAAGCTCAAAACCCACCGTTCCCATCTGGCCGCTCTGCTCGGTGCCCAGCAAATTGCCGGCCCCGCGTATCTCCAGGTCGCGCATGGCGATATTGAAGCCGGCGCCCAGCTCCGTGGCCTGGTGGACGGCGGAGAGGCGCTGCTGGGCGCGGTCGGTAAGCCGCCCATCGCGATGGTAAAGGAAGTAGGCGTAGGCCCTCTGGGTGCCGCGGCCCACCCTGCCCCGTAGCTGATACATCTGGGTAAGCCCCAGGCGGTCTGCATGGTTGATGATGAGGGTGTTGGCGCTGGGGACATCCAGGCCGGACTCAATGATAGTGGAGCACACCAACACATCCCACCGCCCCCCGGTGAACTCCAACATCACCCTTTCCAGCTCCTCCTCGTCCATCTGGCCGTGGGCCACAGCCATACGGGCCTCCGGCACCAGCCCCTCCAGGTGTTGTGCCATCTCTCGGATACTATGGACGCGGTTGTGCACATAGAAAACCTGCCCCCCCCGCTCCAGCTCCCGGACTATCGCCTCCCGCACCAGGTGATCATCGTACTCGCTAACATAGGTCTTCACTGGCAGCCGCTCTTCAGGAGGGGTCTCCATGATGCTCACATCCCGCACCCCGGCCAGCGACATATAGAGGGTGCGGGGGATAGGGGTGGCGGACAGGGTAAGCACATCCACCTCCCGGCGCATCTGTTTGAGCCTCTCCTTGTGCTTTACGCCAAACCGCTGTTCCTCGTCCACAATGACCAGCCCCAAGTCCTTGAAGGCCACATCCTTCTGCAGCAGACGGTGGGTGCCTATACAGATGTCCACCGTGCCCTCCCTGAGTCCCAGGAGCACTTCCGCCTGCTCCTGATGGGAGCGGAAGCGGCTCAGCACCTCAACCCTGGTTGGAAAAGGAGCCAGGCGCTGGCCGAATGTGGAATAGTGCTGCTGGGCAAGCACTGTCGTGGGCACCAGGACGGCGACCTGGCGGCCTTCCATGACCGCTTTGAAGGCGGCCCGAATGGCCACCTCGGTCTTGCCGTAGCCAACATCGCCACATACCAGACGGTCCATGGGCTGCAGGCGTTCCATATCGGCCTTCACCTGATGTGCGGCATCGGCCTGGTCCGGGGTTTCTATGTATGGGAAAGCAGCCTCCAACTCCTGCTGCCAGGGGGTATCGGTGGAGAAGGCCACACCCTCCGATACCTGGCGGGCCGCATACAGGTCCAGCAGCTCCCTGGCCACCTCTTCGGCGGCTTTTTTCACCCTCTCGCGGGTGCGTTTCCATTCCTGCGTGCCCAGGCGAGAGAGGGTGGGAGGGCCTCCCCGAGGGCCGAAATAGCGGCCTATGCGGTCCACCTGGTCGGTGGGGACAAAGAGCCGGTCTCCCCGGGCATACTCCAGTACCAGGTACTCTCTCTCCTCCCCATCCCGCTCCATACAGGTTGTGCCGGCAAAGTGGGCAACCCCGTGCTCCACATGGACCACGAAGTCCCCCACCCGGAACTTCGAGAGGAAAGGCTGGCGGCGCACCGGGCGTTTCGTCGTCAGACGGCGCTCTTTTACGAAGCCGAAGATTTCGGCATCGGTAAACAGGGCTACCTCAAGGGACTCCATGAGCCAGCCCGAGGCAAGCAGTCCGCTGAGGAGCTTTACAGCACCTGATTGTGGAAGGGTATCCAGGGTGGACGGGGTGGCTGGGATATCCTGCTCCCACAGCAACTCAGATAGGCGGGCCGCCTGGTGTGACACCAACACCACCCGCTGCCCTTCCCCCAGCCTGCGGCGGAGCTCTTTAACCAGCAGGGGCCAGTGGCCGCCGAAGTGAGGAAGCCCGGCGAAGGGTAGGCGTTCGGCCTTCTGCCACCGCTCTAAGGAGAGGCTGGGGAAATCTGCCCATACCCCTTTGCCGGCCTGGTCCCAGAGGAAATAGGGCAGGGGGAAGTCCGGGGGTAGCTCCCGTTTCTCCTCCATCTCCCGGCGCATCTGCTGGGCCTCCTGGTGGAGCTCTTCCAGGGCGGCTTGTATGTCCGAGGCACCATTCCACACTATCAGGGTAGAGGGGGGCAAGTAGCCGGATAGCTCCCCCTTCCCCAGGAGAGGGGCGTAGAACTCGGCCCCCGGGAACCGGGCTCCACCATTTAGCTGGGATAGCTCCTCGGAGAAACGGGCACCGGCCTCCTCATCCAGGGAGGAGAGGTCCGGCCAGGAAAAGCCTTCCTCCGGTATCATCATTTCCCTGGCCGGGGTAACCTGTGCCTCCGCCACTTCCTCCAAGGAACGCTGGGTGGTGGGGTCGAACCGGCGCAGGCTCTCTATGTGGTTGCCCACCAACTCCAGGCGAAAAGGGTGTGTGGAGGAAGGGGGGAACACATCTAGGATACCGCCCCGCCGGCTAACTGTGCCCGGCACTTCCACCGCCTCCTCCATCTCGTATCCCGCCCGGAGCCATTTCTCCAACATCCGGCGCAGGTCCAACCTCATGCCCCTCTTTAGAGTGAGACAGGCGGCCTGGAAGCGGTCACAGGGCACAGTAAAAGCGGCGATTGCCCATGCCGAGGCCACCACAATCGGAACGCCATTCCTTTCCTGGGCCTGGGCCATTTGCAGCGCCCTGAGTGCCCTTAGTCTCTCCCCCACGGTGAATGGGTCCGTGGGGAGCCGCTCATAGGGTAGGGCATCCGGTTCGGGCAGCAGGAAGAGCTCAGTCCCTGGTGCGGCCCAGGCGGCGAGGGCATCGTGTAAGGCCCTTGCCGAGTCGGGGCGGGGTGTCACTATCAGAAAAGGGCGCTTCAGGGCGTGTTGGAGGGCGGCCAGCAAGTACGGCCTGGAATCGTCCACGGCCCCGGCCACGGCGCTGCGTCCGGAGAAGAGTTTGTATCGTAGTGCCCGGTACTCCGGTATCTCCTCCAGGAGGGCAAAGAGAGGGGACAGGTCGACGGCTGTTTCCATACGGTTCAGCCGAATTGTAGCATAGGTCGGGTCCAACTATGAAACCGTGGCAAGGGCTTGACATAGCTGAAGGGGAGATGGCAGATGGTTGAGTGCATTGATTGCCATATGCCCCATATCGTCAAGAGCGCTGTGGGTGACGCTGACAAACACACGGGTGATATCCGGGCCCACATGTGAGCCATAGACCCGAATGCCATCTCCCAGTTTACGGAAGACGGTTCAGCCACCATCTCACAGGTATCCCTGGACTTCGCCTGTAAGTCCTGCCACCGTTCCGGCGGCATGGCAACGGTTAAGATTGATGAGCAATTGAAAGAGTTGGCCATAGGTTATCACTCATGGCAATAGCATAAGGGCATACGGAGCAGGCCTCCTGTTAACAGGAGGCCTGCTTTTTATTGCGGGGCAATTTCGCAAGCGTCGCCCCTCTCATCCTGACACCCGAGGTTATATATGCCCGAGGTTATATATGGAGGTAAGACCCCCGAAGTAGCGTAGGGAGTGGGCGGGCAAATGGTGACTGATGAATGACCTGTGTGGTGCCGATTGCTTTTTGATGGCTGGCGGCGGTATAATCTGGCCATAATCGAATAAGACCAGGCAGTGGTGCCCGGACGTGAGCCCGGGACTAGAGGGAGCGCAAGCCGGTGAGATTCCGGAACGGCCCCGCCGCTGTGACCCCGGCCAGTCCGGGGGAGTCAGAACGCCCAACACTGTCCTTGTCCACCGATACCTCCGCGGGGGGGGATCGGGGCTTTGAATTTGCAAGGCCCCCTAGCCCGGCGGAGGGGGCCTTTTGTATAGATGTAAAGGAGGTTAAATGTACCGGACCCTGGTCACCGCGCTTGTCAGCCTTGTCAGCCTTGCAGCCGTTGTCACAGCTTGCTCTCAACCATCCATACCGCCGCCAGCAGCGGTACCGGCAACTATAGCAAGTTCAGGTACGATAACAGTGACAGATTT
>JASLQE010000229.1 GCA_030744635.1 Dehalococcoidia bacterium
GATTTGGGACGGACTGGCCAGGGGCAAGCGAAGCAGCATCGTGGTAGTAGCGGAGGGGGCGACGGCCGGTGGAGTTTTCAAAATAGCCGAGCAGGTAACAGGGTCAGCGGATGACATCGAAGACATTGACACGAGGGTATGCGTTCTGGGACACATTCAGCGTGGGGGCAGGCCATCGGCCGCAGACAGGTTGCTGGGGAGCATCCTAGGGGATGCTGCCGTTGATGCCATTCTCTCCGGCGTATCCTGCCATATGGTGGGCCGGATAAAGGGGCAGACGGTGATGACGCCTCTGGAACAGGTGGTAAGCGAAGACAGGGAGCTACCCATGGACCTGTTGGAGTTGATGCGCCGGTTGAGCACTTAGGCAATGAATGCCAGATGGACCTCCATCACGCAGCTCCGGGAAGGCATAGCCGGCGTCCTGGACATTGGTGTGGAGCAGCGAGTGACCGTGCTGGACGAGGCCGCCCTGCGGGAACGGCTCATAGGCAACCTGGTCTACAACGCAGCGGTGGGCCGGGATGACGGAATCAAGGAGGGGTGTCGCTGGCTGGTCCGGGAAGCGGCCCGGGCGCTGGGGGTGTTCCCCGCCTCTATTCACGAGATGTATTCGGCCAGGGGCCGGGGGGAGTGGGGCGGCCTTACCGTGCCCGCCATCAACGCCCGGGGAATGACATACGATGAGGCCCGGGCTGCCTTCCGGGCGGCACTGGGCCTTAAGGCGGTGGCTTTCATAATTGAGATAGCCCGCTCCGAGATTGGCTATACCCAGCAGTCCCCGGCGGAATACGCCACCGGCGTGCTGGGGGCGGCGGTGCGGGAGGGCTACCGGGGGCCCGTCTTTATCCAGGGCGACCACTACCAGGTGAACCGCGAGCGTTTCCAAAAGGAGCCGCTGGCCGAGATAGATACCCTCAAGGGCCTTATCCGGGAGTCCGTTCTGGCGGGGTTCTTCAACATAGATATTGATGCCTCCACCCTGGTGGACCTCTCCCACTGTTCACTGGAGGCCCAGCAGGAACCCAACTACTCGGTAACGGCCGAGCTCTCCGCCACCATCCGGCAGCACCAGCCCCCGGGGGTGACCATCGCCATCGGCGCTGAGATCGGCGAGGTGGGCCGGCGCAACAGCACCCTGGAAGACCTGGACGCCTTTATGGGGGGGTATCTCCGATTGGCTGGCGAACGGGGTGTCTCTCCCGGTGTGGGCAAGCTGAGCGTCCAGACGGGTACCAGCCACGGCGGCGTCCTCCTCCCCAACGGGTCAATGGCCGAGGTAGAGCTGGACTTTGACACCCTGAAGCGCATGTCCCAGGCGGCCCGGGAGCGCTACGGAATGGCTGGGGCGGTGCAGCATGGGGCCTCTACCCTGCCCGATGAGCTTTTCCACCGCTTCCCCCAGGAGGAGACAGCGGAGATACACCTGGCCACGAGTTTTCAAAATACCGCAATGGACAGCGCGCACTTCCCCTCGGGGTTACGGGAAGAGATGCATGTCCACCTGCGGGAGAAATATGGGGCCGGCAAGCGTCCCGAGGAGACGGATGTCCAGCTAATGTACCGGGAGAGGAAACGGGCCTGGGGCCCCTTTAAAGACAAGGTATGGGATATCCCACAGTCCAATCTTGACCGGATAGGCGAGGAGCTGGAGGCCGTGTTCACTTTCCTGTTCACGCAACTCGGTATAGGCAACACGATGGAGCTGGCGGACAGGTACATCCGGCCGGTGGATGTGCCCATGCCCATGCCCGCCCTGCTGGTGGAGGCCCTCGGCTAACTCCCCGCTTTCACACCCCATGCGTGGGTATGTCTACCGGCGTAGCAGCCGAGATTCTTCGTCCTTCCGCTGAAGAACTCAGAATGGCACACACCTGTCTGTAAACGCTGTGCCCTGCATAGGTAAGGGGACACCGGAAGCCGTCCAGTTATCTGCCGTAGACGCGCTGTACCCTTTAGCTTCCACCAAGGTGCCCGGCCGGGCCTCCACGGTCCTGGTAGAGGTGCCGTATGACGAAGAACCCGCCCGGGCGGACATCGCGTCAGGTAGCTGAGCGCCCGCCAAACCTCGGGTAATATAAGTTTCCCCTGTGTTGACGAAAAGTGTACTTTCCCAAAGCACAATCGTAAGGCGTCTATCCTCGTGGTATGTGCTCCCATATACGCCGGCACCAAGCGGAGTTCCAAAAGGTGCACGGCCCGCTCAGGTGTGGGAGTGAGGTCCGTGGCCTAAATGGTGCACAACGCGCCATACGGTTGACTCCTCTTTCGCTGCCCAACTATAGGGTTGCCACAGCCGAGAGGAGGCGCGCCGTGAAGAAGGAAGCTATCACGCTCCATGGCAGGTAGTGTATGTGACCGTCACGCCTCAATTGGGAACGGTGACATATATAGGATAGGCAGCCTTCGAGCCACCTGAGCCAAGTGCCTGGATACTATGAAGGAGAGGGGCTCTTGAGGTAGACGGCACTAACCGATTGACCTCAAAGGCGCCGGCTGCATCTGCTACGACAGTGGCCAAAAGCTGTCCGTCCAAAAAGAGGTTAACTGCTTCGCTGTTCTG
>JASLQE010000230.1 GCA_030744635.1 Dehalococcoidia bacterium
AAATAGCCCTTCTCCAAATTCCAGTAGCAGGAAGGGAAGAATAGCGGCGTATGTCAGCTCCAGGACATGGATAATGCCATGTGCCACCGCTGCATACCCTACCAGCATCTTCTCCTCTCGCCCCAGGACAACCGAAGCTACCGACAAATAGGGCCTCCTCGTAAGATATTGCTGCTATTCTATCCCTATATCTGCAACCGGGTCAACGGTCTCCGCCCTGGCCGCTAATCAGGCGATTTCCCTGCCCACCCACCCCGTTTATTCTTTCGGAGCCGAAGCCTCCCATTGGGGCGTGTTGGCGGAAGAGAGGAAGGGGGCTGAACAGCCGCAGATAGGGGTTTGAGGCCCTTCGTTGAGTATGATACATTTCCCCCACACTAAACCTGGGGAGGGGCTGATGGCCCTTGAGATAACAATACGCCGCATGCATGAAGAAGATATTCCTGCCGCCGTGGAGATAGACCGCAAGGTAGTCGGGCAGGACCGTGCCCCCACCTGGCCGCCACAGGCCAGCAGCCATTTCCGCACCTACCTCCCTCCACTTTCCTATATGGCCGAGGTCGGGGCATGGTGGTGGACTTTATACTGGGCGAGATATCAGGGGCGCGGAGTATGCCTTACCCCTCAGCGGCTCGATAGGCATTATGGGGGTGAATCTGGAGCACCATGGGCAGGGCATCAGCCATAGGCTGATAGAGACCTTTATACACGGGTGCCTCTCCCGGGGCATCAAAGCCAGGGCCATCGTTCAGGAGAGGGATACCTGGTTGCAGGACTTCTTATACCAGATGGGTTTTCACCAAGGGAAGATGGTGGAGTTCGTACGGGACTGAGGACTACCTGTAGTCGTCCCGGGGTGGGCTGAACACATCCAGCACCACCGTGGGGGCGCCAAAAGTGCGTGCGCCATGCTCCACATCCGAGGCCGCCAGATAGGCATCGCCTTTCTTGAGCACCTTTGCCTCGCCACCTATACTCATTTCCACCTCCCCACTGACCACAAAGCCCATCTGCTCATGGGGGTGATGGTGCCGGGGCACCACAGACTGCGCTTCCATCTCCACCACTGAGATGTTTAGCTTCTCCCCGAAGGCCAGCCGCGCCCTCGTCCCGGGGGCAAGCTCCCTGCTTGTGAAGTCTTTTGCTTCAGTAAAAAACATGACTACAGTGTAGCAGGGCTTCAAGAGAGGGGCAACAGAGAGCTTCAACTTGTGGTTCTTCTGCTATAATGATGGAAAAGCGAAGGGGGTTCAGGTATGGATTTCCAGTTGAGCCGCGAGCAAGAGATGCTGAGGAATATGGTGCGAAGCTTCGCCGAGACCGAGGTGGCCCCCCGTGCCGCTGCCCTGGACGAAGCAGGCCAGTTCCCCTATGACCTGGTGAAGCGCATCGGTAAGCAGGGCCTTATCGGCATGTTCATCCCCAAGGAGTACGGCGGTCCCGGCATGGGATACCTGGCCCGCGCCCTGGTGCTGGAGGAGATGAGCCGGGTTTATCCCCCTCTGGGATTTTTCTTTGAGGGTGGCGATCCCGGCATGTACCTGATACTCACATATGGCAACGACGACATGAAGCGCAGTGTGCTGCCCCAGTTATGTAAAGGAGACAAGATAGCCTGTTTCGCCGTCA
>JASLQE010000231.1 GCA_030744635.1 Dehalococcoidia bacterium
CGCCGCCCCGTTGACGGCGGCTATATAAGGCTTCTCCAGCCCTACTGCCGCCCGCACTATCTCCCACAAATCGGCCACTCCCTGCCACTGGCCGGTGCGTACAAAGGTCTCACGGGATGCCAGCAGGTGGCGTGGGTTGCCCCCGGAGCTGAAGGCCCGTCCCTGCCCGGTGACCACCAGCGCCCTCACCTCGGGGTCCTGCTGGGCGTCCCTCAGGGCGGCCACCCATTCCTCACCCATGCGGGTCTCCAGGTCGTTGAGGGTCCGGGGGCGGTTGAAGGTGAGCACCGCCACCCCATCCTCCTTGATGTAGATGGTATCCCGGAACTCCATGCCTCCCTCCTCACTGCTTACAATGAAGCGGGTCTACCCCCTATTGCCCCTATTGCTCGGGCTCTTCCTCGTCCCGGTGGCGGATGACAACCTTGCGGGACGTTCCCATACCCGTGCTCTCGGTGATGATATCCGGGAAAGGGCTCAGGGCCAGGTGCACCAGCCGGCGTTCAAAGGCCGGCATGGGCTCTAATGTTACCGGCTGCCCGGTCTTCCGGACCTGGTCCGCGAAGCGGGTAGCCAGGGCGTTAAGGGCCTCGTAGCGGCGGCTCTTGTAGCCCTCCACATCCACTATGATAGGCAGCCGTCCCTTGGCCCGGCGGGCCACCATGAGGTTAAGCAGGAACTGTAGGGAGGCCAGGGTCTGTCCCTGGCGGCCGATAAGCAACCCCAGGTCCCGGCCTTGAATATTAAGGGTTACTGTGTGGGGACTCATCCCCAGTCCTTCGGGAATCGGTGCCAGGACTACCCGAGCGGGTATCTGCATCGCCTTGAGCAACCCTTCCAGGACCCCCCTGGCTTCTTCCTCAGGGCTTCCCTGGTCCTCCGTCCTGAGGCTCCCCCGCTCCTCCGTCCTGAGGCTCACCTCCACCACCGCCTCCTCCGCTCCCACCAGGCCGAAGAGCCCCACCTTCCCCCTCTTGACGATGTTTATCTCCACGTCTTCTCTGCCTACTCCGAGGTCGTACAGGGCGTTCTGAATGGCTTCGTCCACGTTGTGGCCGCTGAATGTCTGCTTTTCCAAGCGGTGCCCTCGTTTCCCGGGAACGGGAGGGTATAAGCTCCCCCCATCCCCCGATGAAGTACTGAATTGCAATGCCCACCAGGTTAGAGACCGCCCAGTAGAGGGCCAGGCCGCTGGGGAACTGTAGGGTAAACCAGCCGAACATTATGGGCATCATCCACAGCATATAGCGGTTCATAGTGCCCTGACGGGGGTCAGCGGTAGTTGTGGTTATCATCTTCTGCTGGATCCACATGCTGCCCGCTACCAGCAGCGGCAGTACGAAGGGGGTGGGGTCCGGCTGGCTCAGTTGCAACCACAAAAAACCCTCGTTCAACGGCACCATGCGGTTGACCAGCGTCCAAGAGTAAAGATGTCCGGAGAGGCCCAAGAGGAGGTCAGGCGATACCGGCAATACCTGTATGATGGCCCGGTACAGGGCTATCCAGATGGGGAACTGGACAAGCATGGGCATGACACAGCCCATAGGGCTGACACCCGCCTCCTTGT
>JASLQE010000232.1 GCA_030744635.1 Dehalococcoidia bacterium
ATTCACGCCCGGCTTTAGAATAGAGATATCCCCCCTGAACTTGTTGATGATGAGGCCTTTTACCAGGCATCGCTCTCCTGGCTCCAACAGCTTCAGGGTGCCGAAGAGGGATGCGAATACGCCGCCCTTGTCGATATCGCCCACCAGCAGCACCGGTGCTTGGGCGTGGGCGGCCACCCGCATGTTGACTATCTCAAAGCGGCGCAGGTTTATCTCCGCTGGGCTGCCCGCTCCCTCTATGACCACCACATCGTACGAGCACATCAGGGAGTCCAGGCAACGGGCCACCGTGTCCCACAGGGCGGGTGTGTGCCGGTAGTAGTCCGCCGCGTTCAGGGTCTTCCAGGGGCGTCCCAGCACCACCACCTGGGAGCGGGCATCCTGCTCCGGCTTGATAAGGACGGGGTTCATGGCCACCTGTGGCTCCACCCCTGCGGCCTGAGCCTGGACCACCTGTGCCCGCCCCATCTCACCACCCTCACGGGTGACAAATGAGTTGAGGGACATGTTCTGGCCCTTGAAGGGGGCCACCCGCAGGCCGTCCTCATACAGGATGCGGCACAGGGCGGCGGCCAGCAGGCTCTTGCCTACCCCGGAGCCGGTGCCCTGCACCATTATGGCTTTTTTGCCGCGGCCGGAAGCCCTTCTCACAGCGCCCCTTCTCCGTCCAAGAAGTCCAGGTGGCAAGTGTCGTCGAGGAGCAACAGGCGCGCGGGAGAACACCCGTTATTGATAATACTCAGAGAGGCCGGGGCCAGCTTCAGGTCCCACCACCTGCGCCTGCCCCAGCCCATCAGGATGCATATGCCCGCTCTTAAGGGACCCCCGTGGGCCACCACGAGCACGGTGCCGAGGCGGTGCCGGCGGCGGAGCTCCCGAAAGCAGGCTGAGGTGCGGTCCAGGACCCCAGCCACGCTCTCGCCGCCGGGGAAGGACAGCCCGGACCAATGGGTCAGCCAGCGACGGGCCAGGGCTGGGTAGTTCTGTTGCACATAGGCGAAGTCCCGGCCATTGATTTCCCCGAAGCTGCACTCCCGCAGCTCCACGCGCTGCTCAATGTGCAGGCCGGGAGCTACTATCCTGGCGGTCTCCATCGCCCGGCCCAGGTCGCTGGCATACACGGCGTCGAAAACCTCACCCCGCAGCCTGTGCCGTAGCCTCTCCGCCTGACGCACCCCCAGCGGGGTAAGGGGTATATCCGTCTGGCCCTGAATACGCCCGGTGCGGGTCCATTCCGTCTCGCCGTGCCGCACCAGCAGAAAACGGGTCATAGCCATGGCCCCCAGAAACCGAGGAGGGGGAATAGCAGCAACACGGCCACTTCTATAACTTCGTTGATGGTGCCGTAGCTGTCCCCTGTTAGGCCACCCTGCCGGCCGTTGAGAAAGCCACCCACCAGCAAGACCAGGGCTGCGGCCGCTGCCATCAGGCCCAGCCCGGCAAAGCCCTGAAGCACAAAAGCGATAGTGGCAGCCAGGGCCGTGGTGACAGCCAGCCGGGGCCAGGTAGCTCCTTGCTTGAAAGTGAGTCCGCATCCGTAGGGGCGGGCGTAGGGGAAGGCCCTTACGACGGCCACCATGCCCCACCGCGACAGCGCCGGGAACAGGAGAAGGGCTATGCCCCGCTCTCCAGGGCCCAGGGCGGCCAGGGCCAGCATCTTGAGGCCCAGAACGGAGAACAGGCCGATGGCACCGAAGCTACCCAGGCAGGTATCCTTCATTATGTCAAGTCTTTGCTCCGGGGTGTGGCCACCACCGATAGCGTCGCAGGTATCGGCCAGGCCGTCCAGGTGCAGGCCTCCACTGAGCAGGGCCAGGGCCACCACCACCATGGCGCTGGTTAGCAGCGGTGAAAAAGAGGCGCTAAGGAGCCAGTCTATCCCCATGAGGATACCCCCCAGGCCCAGCCCTACCACGGGGAACCATACCAAAGCACGGCCCATCTCCACCTGGGTGCGCTCCCTATCCGGAACGGGCAGAGAGGTGAGGAAACTGAGGGTAGCCATCAGCCCCACGACTATCCCTCCGAGGTGGATACCCCGGCGCTGGCAAAAGTAGCCATCTCCCGGAGTACCCGCACTGAGGCCTCGGCCACAAGCATGGCCATGGCCGCCCCGGTACCCTCGCCCAGCCGCAGGTCCAGGTCCAGTACCGGTTTCAGCCCCATGTGGTGCAGTAGCGCCCGGTGACCGGTCTCGGCGGAGCGATGTGCGGAGATGAAGTAGTCCTTCACCCCAGGGCACAGCCCGGCGGCAACCAGGGCGGCTGAGGAGGAGATGAAGCCGTCCACCACCACCGGCACCCTTTTAGCGGCCGCACCCAGCATCAGCCCTGCCAGCCCGCCTATTTCAAACCCACCCACCTTGGCCAGCACATCCAGGGCATCCGAGGGGTCGGGCCAGTTCACCTTCAGGGCCTGGTCTACCACAGCACGCTTGTGTGCCAGTTGCCGCCCCCGGACACCGGTGCCACGGCCCACGGCGCGGGCCAATGGGACCCCGGCCAAAACTGCGGTGATAGCGCTGCTGGGGGTGGTGTTGGCAATGCCCATATCGCCGCCTGCAACCAGGTCAAGGCCCCGGGATACCTCGGCCTCCAATGTCTCTATGCCGGCTTCCAATGCCGCAACCGCCTGCTCACGGGTCATGGCAGGACCCTGTGCCATGTTGGCGGTGCCGGGGCCGATGCGCCGGTTCAGAAGCCCCGGATGGGATGGTAGTCCTACCTTTAAACCCATATCTACCACCACCACCCTGGCCCCAGCCAGCCGGGCCAGCACATTTATACCCGCACCGCCACCCAGAAAGTTAAGCACCATCTGTGCGGTGACCTCCTGGGGATAGAGGCTCACCCCCTCAGCGGCCACCCCATGGTCCCCCGCCATCACGATGATGGTCTTGCGCTCCACCGATGGCATGGCCTTGCCCTGAATACCTGCCAGCTTTATGGATAGCTCCTCCAGACGCCCCAGGCTACCCTGGGGCTTAATGAGGTTGTCCTGGTGGGCACGGGTCTGGGCCATGGCCTGTTTGTCCAGAGGCCTGACCTGCTTGATTACCTGGGCTAACCGTGACATCTTTCTCCTCTTTATGATTGCGGTAGCCGCCCCCGATGAGCGACAACAAAAACAAGTGTGAAATACCGGGGAGCCGCGCCT
>JASLQE010000233.1 GCA_030744635.1 Dehalococcoidia bacterium
CAAGGTGAAAGTAGCCCTTTCCAACTCCTTCGGCTTCGGCGGCACCAACAGCGTGGTGGTGTTACGGGAGTTCAATAACTGAGGTGGCTGTAACCGCGGGCTTTCCTCCGGAAGCTTACCCCACATTGAAAGGAACAACCATGGCAGTAGCACAGCAGTTTCCAACCAAGCCTCTGGAGACCTTCGGTCTGGGCAAGGAGCTCCAGCGGCAGCATGCCAAGCACCTGTGGGAGATTGATAAAGACCGGGCGGAGATTATGGGACTGGCCTAAATCATCTGCTCCATCCCCGCCGGGTTTGAAAACTACGCCAACCACATTTGAGGAGCACGGTATCCCCAGCCTCTGCTTGGAGGTTGGACACCACCATCCCGGTGGGCCAGTTCCGCACCCGGGTAGAGGCCTTCATGGATATGTTGGAGCTGGAGACCGTGTAGCCCCCCTGCGGGCCAAACCGACGAACGGAGACCCTATATGAAGCAAAGCCGCTTCTTCTACGGCTGGATAATTGTGGGAGTGGGGCTGGTGGTGTGGATTCTGGAGCCGGGGATGTATGTCTCCTTCGGCATCTTCTTCAAACCCGTATCGGCGGAGATGGGCTGGAGCCGGGCCATGGTGGCGGGGGCCAGCTCCCTGACCATGATTATGATAGGGATCCTGGCACCCTTTTCTGGGGCACTATCCGACCGTTACGGCCCCGGGAGACTGGTGATGGCCAGCGGGGTGCTAACCGGGCTGGCCTACGCCCTGCTCTCCAGGACAGAGGCGCTATGGCAGTTCTATGCTTTCTATATACTGGTGGGAGTAGGCATGGGCATCTGCTTTGCCCCTGTCGCCGCCACGATAGTCCGCTGGTTCGAGAAGAACCGTGGACTAGCCCTGGGATTAGCCACTGCGGGCGCCGGCATAGGGGGAATGGTCTTTCCCCCACTGACCCATCAACTCATATCCATGTGGGGGTGGCGCAGCACATACCTGTTCCTTGGCATCTCTATGGGAGCCGTTGTGCTTGCGGTCGGTACTCTTATGAGAAGCAGCCCCCAAGAGATGGGGCTGCTGCCCTACGGGGCTAAGGAGGCGCAACCAGAGGTGGGGGTAGGCCGATCGCCGGCGGGGAACCCAGGGCTGGGCACTGGACTGTCACTCCGCCAGGCTGTGGGGAAAGCCGCCTTCTGGATCGTGTTCCTGGGCTCCACAGCGGCGGTCTTCTCCTTCAGCCTGGTCAATGTGCACCTTGTGCCCTACGCCACTGACCGGGGTATCACTCCGGCTACCGCCGCCCTTGCCATGGCCATGCTGGGGTTTGGGAACAGCCTAGGCCGGTTGGGGCTGGGTGCCCTTTCCGACCGCACCGGTAGGAAGCGTATGTTCTTCACCGTGCTGGCCGTGAGTGGTATAGCCATGTTTTCACTCATCATCGCCCGGGAGGGATGGGCTTTTTACCTGTTCGCTCTGGTCTTTGGTTTAGCTTGCGGCGGTGCCCACACCAACTGGATGGCCCTCCCCGGTGAGCTATTCGGTCTGAAGTCCATCGGCGCCCTTACCGGGTTGATTATGACCGGCAGCACCCTCGGTGGGGCCGTTGGCTCCTTCCTGGCTGGATATATTTTTGATGTCACCGGCAGCTACTCGGCGGCCTTCTCCACCGGCGCTTTGTTGCTGCTCATAGCCGCTGGGACAGCTTTCTTTCTGCTGAGGATACCTCAGAAGGGCACTCACCTATATGAGTCTCAGCCCACAGGAAAGGCTCAAGGCCGGGCTTGAAGGGAGAAGAGGACTGGCGGATGGAAAGGCAACGGTATAGTCGCCGGGGCTGCCCAAGATGCCACACAGTAGTACCAATTTGAAGCAAGGCCGCTTCTTCTACGGCTGGGTAATAGTGGGGGCGGGGCTGGTGGTGTGGATTCTGGAGCCGGGGATGTACGCCTCCTTCGGCATCTTCTTCAAGCCCATCGCATCGGAGCTGGGCTGGAGCCGGGCCATGGTGGCCGGAGCGGTCTCTTTAGCCAGCGTCACTATGGGGGTACTGGCACCCTTCTCCGGCGCTCTGGCTGACCGCTACGGGTCACGGCGTCTAGTAATGGCCAGCGGGATACTGACGGGATTGGCCTACGCCCTCCTCTCCACTACCCATGCCCTGTGGCAGTTCTATGCCTTTTACGCCATTGTGGGGCTGGGCATGGGCATCTCGTTTGCGCCCATAACCGCCACCGTTATCCACTGGTTCCAACAGAGCAGGGGCCTGGCCCTGGGCATCACCAGCGTAGGCACGGGCATAGGCGGGATGATATTCCCTCCCCTCTCCAACCAGCTTATCTTGATGTGGGGTTGGCGCAGCAGCTACCTAGTGCTGGGCCTTGCAATGGGCGCGGTCGTCTTTATCGCCGGCAGCTTCCTGCGCTCCACCCCCAGGGAGATGGGCCTGCTGCCCTATGGGGCCAAGGGTTCCGGAACACCCCTCGTGAGCGAGGATGCCGATCATCCAATCGCGCAGACCGGCTCCACCGCGGGCGAGGCCCTCAGGACCATGGCCTTCTGGGCCATATTCTTTGCCGCCCTGGCCGCCGTATTTTCATTCTCCCTGGTCAATGTGCATATGGTCCCCTATGCTACAGACCAGGATATTACCCCGGCCACGGCCGCAGCGTTTATGGCGATGTTCGGGGCGGGTAACAGCATCGGCCGTCTGGGGCTGGGTGCCCTTTCCGACCGCATAGGCAGAAAGCGTATGTTTATTACCGTCCTGGTGACCAGTGGCGTGGCCATGCTCTTCCTCACCACGGCCCGGTCCCCCTGGATGTTCTATATGTTTGCCCTAGTCTTCGGGGTGGCCTACGGCGGCGCCATAGTCAACTGGCTGGCCTTGCCCGGTGAGCTTTTCGGCCTGAAGGCCGTAGGCATCCTTACCGGGCTGATTATGATGGGCAGCACCTTCGGCGGGGCCATCGGCTCCTTCCTGGCGGGGTACATCTTCGATGTCACCGGAGCCTATTCGGCGGCCTTCGCCACCGGTGCCATTCTGCTGTTCATAGCCGCTGGCGCCGGAGCATTCCTCAAACTCCCCCGAAGGCGCTATCAACACGCACCATAACTTAACCTGGGAGGTAATATGTCAGCACCATTAAAGGGTATAAGGGTCCTGGACTGGACCGTGTACCAGCAAGGCCCGGTGTCTACTGTGATGCTGGGAGACCTGGGAGCGGAGGTCATCAAGATTGAGGAGCGGGAAGTGGGCGACCTCTCCCGCCAGGTATCCGGCTGGATGGGTCTTCCCGCTGATTTGAGCGAAGGCAGAAATTTCTACTTTGAGAACAACAACTACAACAAGAAGGGCATCACACTTGACCTCAAGAACGAGGGGGCCAGAGAGGTGTTGCGGCGGCTGGTGGAGCACTCGGATGTCTTTGTGCTCAACATCCGTCAGGAGGTGGCACAGAAGCTGGGTGTGGACTATGAGACCCTGCGGGGCTACAACCCACAGCTAATATATGCACAGGCATCGGGTTACGGCCCGGAGGGGGAGGACACAAACCGCCCCACCATTGACCCCATGGTAGCCGCCCGGTGCGGCATCATCGCCTCCCTGACCCCAGCCGGCATGCCGCCACACTACCCCAACCTGGCCATTGTGGACCAGATTGGGGCCACTATACTTTCATATAGCATACTGGCGGCCCTGATAGCACGTGAAAGGCACGGGGTGGGGCAGCGGGTGGATACTTCCCTGCTGGGCAGCGCCCTGTGGCTGCAGGCCATGCATGTCAATACGCACCTGCTCCTGGACAAAGACCTGTCCCGCTCCAACCGGGAGCGGGCCGCCAACCCACTCTACAGCTACTACAAGTGTGCTGACGACCAGTGGATGTCCCTGGGCCTGATAGACTCCGATAGGTATTGGTCCCGCTTTTGCCAGGCCCTGAATATGGCCGAGCTGGAACACGACCCCCGCTTCCTTTCCGCCGAGAGCAGGGCGAAGAATCGCGAGGAGTTGATTGAAATCCTTGACACCACCTTCGCCCAGAAGCCGGCTGGGGAGTGGACGGAGGTCCTCAAGGGCTACCCGGAGTTCATGTTTGACCCGGTGAATACGGTCCCCGATGTTATCCGTGACCCCCAGGCCCGCGCTAACGGCTATATTCGGGAGTTCCCCCACCCTTCCTTGGGTACCGTGAGCATGGTGGGAGCGCCGTTCCGCCTGGAGAAGACGCCCGCAGCGGCACCCTTCGCCGCCCCCACCCTGGGGCAACACACCGATGAGGTGCTCCAGGGTATCTGCGGCTACACCAGCGCCGAAATAGCGGGGCTCCGGGGAGCGGGGGTGGTTTAGCACCCACAGGCATACCGTTGGACGGCGGCTACACCAGGCTATCGCCAAAGGGGGACATATGGCTTACCGGCACATTCTATATGACAAAGATGCTGGGGTTGCCCACATCACCCTCAACCGCCCCGATAAGCTCAACGCCCTGAGCCAGGACCTGCTGGCTGAGCTAGAAGGGGCCCTGTTTGAGGAGGCAGAGACCGACGCCGATGTCAGGGTAGTGGTGGTGCAAGGGGCGGGACGGGCCTTCTCCACCGGCTACGACGCCGCCGAGGCCACCATTACCGATGTGGCCGCCGCTACCTCCATCAGCCACGACCGGGAGCACATGGTCTTCAGCCAGGAGCGGTGGTGGCGCATAAGGCAGTTTCCCAAGCCCGTCATCGCCCAGGTTCACGGCTACTGCCTGGCCGGGGCCACACAACTGGCCATGGCCTGCGACATCATCATCGTGGCCGAGAACGCCCAGGTAGGTAATGTCCAGGCAGGCCCCATGGGAGCCGGGGTGCTGGGGGCGGAGTTCGCCTGGCAGGTTGGTGCCAAGAGGGCCAAGGAGATAATGTTCGTCATCGGCAGCCGCATAGACGGCCGAGAGGCGGAGCGCATCGGCTGGGCCAACCGAGCGGTGCCCCTGTCCCGTCTGGAGGCGGAGGTCACAGCCCTGGCGCAGCGAATCTCCCAGACCCCCCAGGACCTCCTAGCCATAGAGAAGGTGGCCATAAACCGGATGGAGGAGCTGATGGGGCTGCGGACGGCCATGCTCTACGCCGGTGACCTGGATACCATCGCCCACTACACCCCACCGGTGCAGCAGTTCCTGGCCGCCCTTAAAGAGAAGGGCATAAAGGGAGTCCGGGACTGACCCCTGATACCATCATCAAAGGCGAAATTGAGTTTGTTACGCTGATTGGCGCAACCAAGCACTATGTTAGCGACAGCAGCCAGGGGCTACGCATGGGTCACACCCTCCACCAAGCTGGCGGCACGGAACGAGCTGCGTACCAGCGGGCCAGAGGCCACCCCCCGGAATCCCATCCCCAGCCCGGTCCGACGGTACTCTTCAAACTCCGCGGGGGTCACAAAGCCCACTACGGGATGATGTGCCGGTGAAGGCCGGAGGTATTGCCCCAAAGTGAGGAAGTCACAGCCCACCCCCCTGAGCGATGCCATGGTCTGCAGCACCTCTTCTCTCTCCTCTCCCAGCCCCAGCATCAGACCCGACTTGGTGAAGACGCCGGAATCAATCCTCTTGGCCCGCCTCAACATCTCAATGGAACCTGGGAATCTGGCGGCGGGCCGCACCCCTGGATACAAGCGGGGCACTGTTTCCAGGTTGTGTGCGACCACCGTGGGCCTGGCGGCCAGCACCATCTTCAGCGCATCCTCAGCGCCCTGGAAATCTGGGACCAACACCTCTACCGATAGGGAGGGGTTGTATTCGTGCAGCGCCCTGAGGGTGTCGGCGAAGTATCCAGCACCGCCATCGGGCAGGTCGTCCCTGGTGACAGATGTCAGCACCACATACCCCAGCCCCAGGCGCTGCACCGCTTCCACGATACGCCCCGGCTCGGCGGGGTCCGGCGGGGCTGGAATTCCGGACTCTACGGCGCAAAAGGTACAAGCCCGGGTGCAGGTGCCCCCCAACAGCAGGAAGGTGGCCGTGCCCTGTGCGAAACACGCACCCTGGTTAGGACAGAGGGCACTCTGGCACACCGTGTGCAGGCCCAGTCCGGCAGTCATGGCCTCCATGCGCTCCATCGCCCCGGTCTGTGGGGCAGGCAGTCTCAGCCAGTCCGGGTGCTGTCGCATATGGACCACAGGGCCTCCAAATCCCCATTCTCCAGATTGAACCCAAAGTTACGGCTGAAACACACCTTTAACGAAGCCCTTACCTCCCCCATCCCCACCCTGCGCCCCAGTACCCTGGTCATTGAGGTAACTCCCCTATCGTTGATGCCGCAGGGGCTGATAAGGCCGAAATGGCCCAGGTCCGGGTCCACATTGAGGGCAAACCCGTGACGGGTAATCCGCCGGCTTATATGGACCCCCAGGGCGCATATCTTCTCTTCCCCCACCCATACCCCGGGGTATCCAGGGGAACGCCCGGCCGCGATGCCCCATGCTGCCAGGAGGTCAATCACTGTCTGCTCTAATCCACGCACATAGTCGGTCACGGTCATAGCCCGCTGCCCCAGATCGATGATGGGGTAGGCCACCAGTTGTCCGGGCCCGTGGTAGGTGACCCGGCCCCCTCTTTCAGTATGAATTACAGCTATATGTTGCCTGGCCAGCGACTCTGCGGAAGCCGTTATTTCATCATTGCTACCGGAGCGGCCCACGGTAACCACCGGGGGGTGCTCCAGAAGCAATAGGGTGTCAGGGGCATTTCCTTCCAGCCTGATCGTTGCGAGGCCCTGCTGGAACTCCAGGGCACGGGCATATTCCACGGTGCCCAGGTCATATACGATGCAGATGGTTGGGCAGATGTCTGAAGATGTCATAGGAGCGGCCTTATTCTACCACCGCCCCTCTGGTTGAACAACGCCTTGTACTCGTCCAGTATGTTGCGGATATCACATTGCTGATGTAGAATTAGCCCGGGCTGTCCTTCCTGCGGGGTGGACACCCGCAGTTTGGGTAAATGGGCCCAGTGGCCGGGCCATACCGCTTAGTTGGTCACAGGCCCCATTTTTTATGTCGGGCCTGTACCTTTGACTGAAAGGAGGTCAACCCAAGTATGCCAGTAAAAATGAGGAGGCCAGTGCCCTCGGACCTGGAGATTGCTCAGGAGGCCGAGCTTCTGCCCATCACCGAGGTGGCCAATAAGGCCGGCATCCATGACAATGAGCTGGAGCCTTATGGCCGCTACATGGCTAAGGTGGACTATGTGCAGCTGCTGGAGCGTCTCAAGGACCGGCCCAACGGCAAGCTGATTTGTGTCACCGCCATCACGCCCACCCCCCTCGGGGAAGGCAAGACGGTGACATCCTTTTCACTGGGCCAGGGATTTGCCAAGCTGGGCAAGAATATCATCAACACCTCCCGTGAGCCCTCCAAGGGGCCGACCTTTGGCATCAAGGGCGGTGCTACGGGCGGTGGTTATGCACAGGTGTTGCCCATGGAGAACATCAACCTGCACTTCACCGGCGATATTCATGCCGTGGAGTCCGCCCACAACCTAGCCGCTGCCGCCCTGGACGCCA
>JASLQE010000234.1 GCA_030744635.1 Dehalococcoidia bacterium
AGGTAGCCAACGAGGTTTATCACGGATTCTTGATGGTGAATTCAGGTGAGTGCGATAGGACAAAAGACCGTTCGTGGTGTTGTCGCATATTTGAGATACATTGATGGCAATAAAATGCGTTGTTTGATGCTCCCCTACGGCCTACCGAAAGACTCCATAATACGACGGGAGTTGTCAATATTAGCCCTGGTGAAGCACAGAAGTTTATCGAAATCCTACACTGGGCACCTGCTGTTCCTGAAATGGGAGTACCATACAATCTAAACTATCAACTCGAAGAAGCAGGTATAGACATTTACAAATCCCCGTGTTCCTTGCCAACAACTATTGAGGTGGGCGAACATACTTTGGGGATTTATGTTACGGGCGAAGATATGAGACCAGTGGAAGCGGAATTCAAAGTTTAAAAATCCGATGGCGGACTCACAGTTATTCAGCTACCAACTCCCGATATTGGAGATATCAGAGTTGAGTAGCTTCAACAGTGTATCCCGAAACAGGAAGGGGTTGTTACGGTTGCTGAACCGCCATTTCAGCTCGTCCGAGTTCGTCAAGGTTGACGTCAAGATGCCTGGTGTTGACCTCATGACAGGGACTCGCAAGAGAGTGTTTGGACAGCTTTCCTAAGGTGCTCTAGGACCACCGTCCGCATCAAGTATATAACCCCCCAATATACACATCGGCCACTCCGTTGACGCTGCTCAGCCCCGTTGCTATGATGAAGCTTGGCCCACACTAACAGGCTACTGAGAAGCCCTGTTCTCCTGGGATTTGGCCCATTAAATACGTATGGAGGACCGATATGGACTGGGGTATGGCAAACAGACTGGCGCAGCTGATTCAGCCGGATGGCCGCTGCGTCTTCATGCCAGTGGATCACGGCTACTTTCAGGGCCCCACCCGGGACCTGGAGCAGCCCGGCAGGACCCTGGAGCCGCTGCTGCCCTACACAGACGCCGTCTTTATCACCAGGGGCGCGCTGCGCTCCTGCGTGGACCCGGCCCGCGCTAAACCCATAATCCTCAGGGTGTCCGGCGGCACCAGCATGGTGGGCAAGGACCTGGCCAACGAGGGGATCACTACCTCACTGGAGGAGGCTGTCCGTCTCAATGTGGCTGCCCTGGGCATGTCCATCTTCGTGGGCACCGACTACGAGAAAGAGTCTTTGCTGAACCTGGCCAGGCTGGTTGACGATGCCGAGAGGTGCGGCATACCGGTGATGGCGGTTACCGCCGTGGGCAAGGAGCTGGAGAAGCGGGACGCACGCTATCTCTCGCTGTGCTGCCGCATAGCGGCGGAGCTGGGTGCCAGGGTGGTGAAGACCTACTGGTGCGAGGGCTTCGAGGCGGTGGTGAGGGGGTGTCCCGTCCCGGTGGTGATGGCTGGGGGCCCCCAGGTGGACACGGAGCTTGAGGTGTTCCAGTTCGTCCATGACGGCATTCAGAAGGGGGCCATCGGGGTGAACTTGGGCAGGAACATCTGGCAGAATGAATTCCCCGTGGCCATGATGAAAGCCATCCGGGCCATAGTCCACCAGGACGCCACCTCGGAAGAGGCCCTGGAGCGGTATAACAGCGCCAAAAGCGAAAAGGTTGCCCTTTAAGGGCCGGTCTGGTGCGCGCCGCGGTTTACCATAACAACCACGATATACGGCTGGAGGAGATGCCCACGCCGCATATCGGCCCCGGCGAGGCGCTGGTGCGGGTGGAGGCCAGCGGTATCTGCGGTAGCGATGTCATGGAGTGGTACCGCATCAAAAAGGCCCCCCTGGTGCTGGGCCACGAGGTGGCCGGGGAGATTGTGGCACTGGGGGAAGGGGTGGAGCGCTACCGGACGGGAGATCGGGTTGCCGTAGCCCATCATGTCCCCTGCAACACCTGCCACTATTGCCTGACCGGCTGCCACACGGTGTGCGATACCCTCCGTTCCACCAATGTGGACCCCGGCGGTTTCGCCGAGTATATCCGCCTGCCGTCCATTCTGGTGGACCGGGGGGTGTTTCCCCTGCCCGAAGAGGTCTCCTTTGAGGAGGCCACCTTCACCGAGCCGCTGGCCTGCGTCCTGCGGGGGCAGCGGCTGGCCGCTGTTAGGCCGGGCAAGAGTGTCCTGGTTATAGGCAGCGGTATGACCGGACTGCTCCATGTGCAGCTGGCACGGGCGCTGGGGGCGGGACGGGTGGTGGCCACGGATATCGTAGATTTCCGGCTGGAGGCGGCGCTGCGCTTCGGGGCCGAGGCCGCCATCCAGGCGGGGGAGGCGGTGCCGGAGCGCCTGCGTCAGTTCTTTGGCGGATGGCTGCCTGACATAGTTATTGTGTGCGCCGGGACCACAGGAGCCATAGAGCAGGGGCTGCACTCGGTGGAGCGGGGGGGCACGGTGCTCCTGTTTGCGCCCGGTGCGCCGGGGGCGACCGTCCCGCTGCCGGTAAACGATATCTGGTTCAACGGTACCAACATAGTCACCACCTATGCCGGCAGCCCTGCGGACTATGCCGCTGCCCTGGAGCTTATCCGGGCACGGTGGGCGCCGGTGGGGGAGATGGTCACACACCGTCTGGGCCTGGCGGATACGGGCCAGGGTTTCCAACTGGTGGCCGGGGCGCGGGACTCCATAAAAGTAATAATCGAGCCTCAGAGGTAGGCATAGGTGTTTGCTCGGTTAAGAGTATTGGCTCGTATTAGGCTGAACAAAAGCCTGGAGAGGGACCGCAGGGTGGGTGGTGGGGGGCCCTGGATGCCCTTTTGAGGAGTGAGCTAGGCGGGCCGGGGGCTGAGCATAGGGAAGCGGATTAGATTACAGCTTGACCCCCATGCTATACTGCCCGCAGCTACCGACATTACCAAGGAGGCGTTGTGGCATCTTACGAAGATAGGGACTCCCGTGACCCTGGTACCGGGCTGTATCCAACGCCCGTTGTAATGGTGACCTGTGTGGATGACCTGGGGAGGCCCAACATCATCACCCTGGCCTGGGCTGGGGTGGTGTGCTCCGAACCGCCACAGCTGGGTATCGCCGTGCGTCCCAGCCGCCACTCACACGCCATGCTGCGCCGCAGCGGCCAGTTCGTGGTCAATATCCCCTCTCAGGACCTGCTTCACTCCACTGATGTATGCGGCACCATAAGTGGCCGCGACCAGGACAAGTTCGCCCTCACCGGCCTCACCCCGCTCCCCGCCACCAAGGTTGAGGCCCCCTTGCTGGCCCAGTGCCCGGTGAACCTGGAGTGCCTGTTGCGTCACCGCCTGGCCCTGGGCTCCCACGACCTCTTTATAGGGGAGGTGGTGGCCTACCATGTCCGGAATGACATCATCGGGGAGCGCGGGCGGCCGGACTTCGGCAAGGCCCGTCCCTTCGCCTACGCTTTAGGGGAATACTGGGGGCTGGGGGAGATGTTGGGCAAGAACGGACTTTCGCGGCCCAGGTAAGCAGGCCGCCGGTTCAGGGGTGTAGCTGCCCGCCCTCGTCGTCCTCCAGGATGACGGCATCCATGGGGCAACTTTCGGCGGCCTCCCACAGCACCTCTTCCGTAACCTTGCCGGGGTCGTCCACCACCGCCTGCGGGCGGTTGCTGGGGGTGGGGGAAGCATCGTAGCTATAGCAAAGCAGGTCCTCGGGCGAGGAGAGCATCCTCTCCCTGCCCAAAACCCTCTCCAACTCTGTGACCAAGCTACGGGATGACACCTGTCAATTATAGCCTGTGCGTGCAGCCGGGGTCACATGGCTGGTACAATCAATGTATCGCAATGCATGGGTTAAATCAGGGCAACATGAGGGGAGGTAGCCGGGTGAGACAAAAGTCATATATCTAGAGCCTGCTCCAGGGTAGAATGGAATCGGTAGAATGGCATTGAACGAGTCTGTTAATCTCAGGTGGCAACTATGATTTTTGATAAGACATTCTGTCCCGGCAGCAAAACCCTCAGGGAACCTATGCCGGAGGACTATCCCTGCCAGCAATGCGGCTACAAAGAAGTGGAAATATGGACCCACGAGTTAAAGGGCACCTGTCCCAATTGCGGTGCCCCCGTTTTTAAAGAGAGGGCACCTTCCTGCATAGATTGGTGCCAGCAGGCCAAAGAATGTGTGGGCGAGGAGACCTTCGACCGGCTTATGGAGGGAAAGGAATAAGTATGGCTATGCCTGATACGGAAAACACGCAGCAGGGTGCACAGCCCGAACCTGCGTGTCAGCGGTGTGGCGTTGGCAGTGAGCAGCGACCGCTGTTGTCTATAGTGAGCCAGCGCACCCCGATATGGGTCTGCGTGCGCTGTCTGCCTGAACTTATACATGGCTCACATTAGCTTCTGTTGATGGGTAGGTGGGTGGTGCCGGCTTCAGGTTAAACCCAGGTCTAACTTGAAAACCGGCAGCCGCAGGGGTTCAGCCGGATTCGGACAGGGCGTTAATCTCTTCCATCATCTTATCGGGGTTCGCATTGTGCATCGTGGCCCCGAAGGAGATGGACTCCATCCTCATGCCGGGGCAGGTGAAACAGCCCTGGCCGAAGTATTTCTCTATCACCTTCATCGCCTCAGGCTTCGCATCCAGAATTTCCCCGATGTTCATATCCTTATGGAACCTGGCTAGCTGTGACATAGTGTTACCTCCTTAGTGTTGCTGGGGTGGTACCTGTATCATAGTACGTCCCATGTTGTATACAAAGAGAACGAAGGAAAGGGCCAGAAGGGCAGCAAAAACGGCCCGCAGGTCGCTACCCACCCCCCAGTAAAGCTTGGTGGCGGTGAACACCAGAAAGCCGGCCAGGCTGACATTGGCCGCCCAGAACTGCAACCAGGCCATCCCCTCGCTGTATAGCGGCCGGCCACGAAAACGAGGTAGGATGTGGTAGGAGATGCCAAAAATGGTGAACATGACAAACCCCACCAGGTTGACATGGGCGTGCACTGGCACCAGTATGCGTGCGGATGAGTCAATGGATATATACAGCCCTAAGCCCACTCCCACCATCAGATAAGCCATGCCGGTGTAGATGAAGCCCATTGTAGTGCGGTTCATTTCCCTCCTTGCAATATGTTATTCTACAGACTAAAAAAGGTATGTGACTTAAGTCGCTGAGGCGTGCCCCCATGGGGTCTAACCTTAGATGAGGAGGCGAGATGGCGGCTGAGATATCTCAAGAAATGACTATTAACCAAGTGCTTAAACTTTACCCCCAGGTGATGGGTGTTTTCAACACCTTCGGCATGGACTCGTGCTGCGGCGGCGCCCGCAGCCTGGGAGTGGCCGCAGGGGAGGATGGGGCGGATATCGATGAGTTGCTCAAAGCCCTCCAGCGTACGGCGGAGGCCCAAGCGTAGAGTGCCCGAATAAGAGGAGACGATAGTGGAAATACATAAACTGGCTGAAGTCCTGACGGCTGATCCCGAAAGGGTACGCCCCACGCTGCTGCACAACTCTACACAGATGCGGGTGGTGCTGTTTGGTTTTGAGCCCGGCCAAGAGATGTCTCCCCACACCGCACCCTCTGAGATATGCTTCCAAATTGTGGAGGGGGCGGGCACCGTGCTCGTTGGCGAGGAGGAGGAGGAGGTGGGTGCCGGTGCAGTGGTCTTCTGCCCACCTGATGTGCTGCACGGTATCAAGGCACGGCAGAGGACGATGGTGTTAGCCGTCATCGCCCCCAGTCCTCAGTAATAGTCCTTTCCCCTGCCCCAATGCCTCCCGTGGTGGTATAATCACGGTGGCATGGTCAGCGGTGCGGGCACCCCGGCGGCAGAGCTCTCTGAGCTTCTCAGCCATATCCCATACTTTCACGGCCTCTCCCAGCAGGAGATGGATACCATAAAGCCCTTCTTTTTCGGGGAGAACTATGACCGCCAAGAGGTGATAGTCCTGGAGGGAGAGCCCTGCAAGGCGGTCTACTTCGTGGCCTCGGGCAGCGTGAAGGTGATCAGGAACTCCCCTGAGGGGCGGGAACTGGTGCTACGCATCATGCGCAAGGATGAGACTTTCAACGAAGTGCCGGTGTTTGATGGTGGCCCAAACCCTGCCACTGTGGTAGCCCTGGAACCCATCCGTCTCTATGCCATCCCCGTCGATAAGATGGGGGAAATCATACGCCTTTACCCCCAAGTCGCTATGAACATTTTGCGTATATTCGGTCACCGGCTGCGTCAGATGGTCACTCTTGCAGAGGACCTGTCCTTCCGCCATGTCATGGGCCGCCTGGCCAAGGTGCTGCTGGAGAATGTGGTGGATAGGGAGGATGGTCCCCGGCTCACACAGCAGGACATGGCCGCCATGGTAGGCACCGCACGCGAGATGGTAAGCCGGTCCCTACGCAGCCTAGAGGATATGGGGGCCATCAAAAGCGAGGGACGCTCACTGAGAATCTTAAACCCAGATTTGCTGCGGGACTTACTTTAGCACAAATATCACATACAGGCCGCTCTCTTTGCGTTATCTTTAGGCTGATGAGATTTTTTGATGCCCACCTGCACGCCGATTGCCGCAGCTCCGAAGAGATAGAGACTATGGCCCTTTTCGGCACCGAGGCGGCGGTGACTTTGGCGGTAGGGGCCGGCTTTAGCGCATCGGCCTCCATGCTGGACTACTGGGACAGGCTGATGAGGGCCGAACCGCGCCGGGCGGCGCGCTACTCGCTCCGTTTAGGAACAGGGCTGGGGCTACATCCCGTCACCGCTAACGGGGATTACCGGGAGGCCCTGGAGGACCTGCCCACTTGGCTGGCCCTGTTGGGTGTGGTGGCAATGGGGGAACTGGGACTGGAGACGGGTTCAGCGCAGGAGGCGGCTTTGGTACAGGCCCAGCTAACTATCGCCAAGCAGGTGGGGCTGCCTGTGGTGCTGCACACCCCAGAGGAGAACCGGCTCGCCGTCACCCACCAGCTACTGGAAATAGTGGGGCAGGCAGCCCTGGCGCCGGCAGTGGTGCTGGTGGACCATGTGGCCGAGGATACCTTTGAAACGGTGCGGGCCTCGGGTTGCTGGATAGGGCTCACCGTTCATCCCCGAAGTCTCACACCTCAGCGGGCGGCCCTGCTGCTGGAGCGCTACGGCCCGGAGCGAGTGATGCTCAGTTCCGATGTGGGCCGGGACCCGGCTGACCTCTGGTCACTACCCCGCACCGCTTTGGAATGCCGCAGGCTGGGGTTGGGGGAGGTGGCCCAGCCTGCGTTTTACGACAATGCCTGCAATTTCTACGGCTTCGACGGCCCCCGCTGGTAGCCGACAGGAGGCCAGGCCCTCTACCTTGATACCCAAGGAGTATGGCGCCTGGGCTATGCTGCTTATGCCCCTGGTAATGGCATTGGGTGTGGTGGGGATGGGTCTCTCAGGACTAATCTATTCCATGGTGGTGGTGGGCCTGTACCTGGCACGGTACCCTGTGGAACTGGCGGTGAGGCGGCGCTCCGTTCCGGGGTTGAGGCGGTGGTTTCTCATATATGCGTCGGTTACCGGGGCGCTGGGGGTATTTCTGATAGCAGGTTACAGCCTGTGGGGGCTGGTGCCCCTGATATGGGTGGCCATATTTGTGTTCGGCCTCTACATGTGGCTCATACGGCGGCGGTCGGAACGCACCGCTCCCGCCGAGCTGGTGCTGGTGGCCGGACTATCACTGACGGCAGCCGGTGCGGTATATGTGAGACTGGGCGACTGGACCTCGTTGGCCCTGTGGCTTTGGCTGCTGGCAGCACTCTATTCTGGTAGCAGCATTTTCTTCGTGCGGATGATGGTACGCAGGCCGGTGCGTGGACGGGCTTCCCTGTCACGCCGGCTGAAGCTGGGGAGGAGGGCTGTGCTCTACCAGGTCCTGTTATGGGCCGCCGTGCTGGCTATGGCTATCTCCGGGGCTGTCCCGTCACTGGTTTCTGTGGCCTTCATGCCCCTTCTGGCCAAGGTTGTGCTGGGGCTGTTGGCTGTGGGCGGACGTCCTCGGATTCGAGTGCTGGGCTTTATGGAGGTAGGTCATACCGTCATATTCGCTATCCTGATGGTTACGGCTTACCGCTGGCTTTAGTGCCCCCCCTCTTGCGTAATCTTTACAAGGTCGCTGGATATCGTTAAAATATGCGCTAGAGAGGGACAAGGCCGCAGATAACAACGGTGGGGGAATGTAGGAGGCGGTACCCTCTTTCTGTTGACAGGAGAGTGGTATGAGCCAGCATTCGGTGTTGAGCAGAGCAAGGCAGGAGGGAAGGGGACAGCTTACCGAGGTAGAGGCCAAGGACTGGCTGCGGGAGGCGGGATTCCCGGTGGTAGAGACCCGGCTGGCCCGCTCCAGGGCCGGGGCCGTGACCTTGAGCCGAGAGACCGGATTCCCGGTGGTGCTCAAGATAGCTTCACCGCAGGTTATCCACAAAAGCGATGCCGGTGGAGTCAAGCTGGGCCTCAACAGCCAGAGTGCCGTTGCCCGGGCCTACCGGGAGATAATGGCCTCAGTGGCGGATAAACACCCTGATGCCAGCCTGGAGGGGGTCTCAGTGCAGAGAATGGCCCCGCCTGGTGTTGAGGTCATCATGGGCATGAGCAAAGACCCCCAGTTTGGTCCTGTGCTTATGTTCGGGCTGGGAGGCATCTGGGTGGAGCTGCTCAAAGATGTCGCTTTTCGTATAGTCCCCCTGTTGCCAAGGGATGCCAGGGAGATGATAAGAGAGATAAAGGGCTTTCCCCTGCTAGAAGGCTACCGGGGTAGCCCCCCCGTCCACCTGCCCACCCTTGAGGAGATGCTATTGCAGCTCTCCAGCTTCGTGGAGGCCAATCCGGAGATTGGGGAGTTGGACTTGAACCCCGTGTTCGCATATCCGGACGGTGCTACGGTGGCTGACGCCCGTATCATCTTGGAAGGCTAATTTATGAACGGCTTGGAACGGGCCTTTAACCCCAGAACCGTGGTGGTGGTGGGTGACAAAAAGGGACAGGGCTTCTTCTGGCTGAAGAGCCTCAAGAGCTTCCAGGGGCAGGTCTTCTCTGTCCAAATTGACCCCAACGAAATACCCCTTATTGAAGAGTTGGGCTATACCAACTACCCCTCTTTGATGGATGTGCCGGGTGAGGTGGACTATGTGATTGTATCTGTACCCCGGGTGGCTGCTTTGTCGGTGGTGCGGGACTGTATTCGTAAAAAGGTGGGGGGGGCAACGCTGTTCACCTCGGCCTTTGCCGAGACCGGCACCGAGGAGGGGCGGGACGCTCAGGAAGAGTTGGGTCGGGTGGCCCGCGAGGGAGGGCTGACCCTCATCGGCCCTAACTGCATGGGAATCTTCCATCCCAAAATCGGCCTCCGGTTTAGCGTGGAGCAGTATTTTGGTGAAGGGGGCCGGGTGGGCTTCATCTCCCAGAGCGGTGCCCATGTAGGCCAGATGGCTGTGGTGGGCGCTTTGCATGGAGTGCGCCTTTCCAAAGGGGTCAGCTTTGGCAACGCCGTGGTGATGGACAGTACGGCATACTTGGAGTATTTGGACAAGGACGAAGAGACGGACATCATCGGCATGTACCTGGAAGGCTTGAAAGATGGTGGTGGTCTCTTCAGACTGCTACGGGAGGTAGTCCGCCGCAAGCCGGTGGTGGTATGGAAGGGTGGAGAGACGGAGGATGGCCGGCGGGCCGTCATGTCCCACACCGCGTCCCTCACGCGCTCCCCGCAGGTATGGGAAGCCGCTTTGCGGCAGACGGGTGCCATACCTGTGCGGAATCTGGAGGAGATGGTGGACACCGTAAAAGGTCTGCTTTATCTCAAACCCCCCTTCGGAGACCGTATGGGCATTGTGGCCCTCAGCGGGGGGCAGTCCGTGGTGGTCAGCGATGCTTTTGCCCGGGCCGGACTCAAAGTGCCTCCCCTTTCCCCGACATCGTACAAGGAGCTGGAGGCTTTCTTCAGCGTAGTGGGCGCCAGCTATCGCAACCCCTTTGATGTGAGCTGGCAGCTTCCCTTGGATAGCCTGAGGCGCATACTGGATATCTTGGAGAGGGACCCCAATATTGACAATATCGCTATTGAAGTCTCCGGCCCTTTCCTGGCCCGGCGCTGGGAGTCCCGCTCGGAGTTCATAGGCGAGCTGATGGGGATGCTGGTAGAGTTCCGGGAGCAGTGGCCCAAGCCACTGCTGGTGATGTTGACCCCGGTGCAGCAAGAGGCCATAGCGATGGAGGGCCGCGCTGAGTTTAACCGTGTGGGACTGCCCAGCTATTCCAGTTTTGACCGGGCTGCCCAGTCCCTAAAAAAGGTGATTGACTACCACAGATTCCTTAGCGAGGCGTAGGCATGAACAGAAGGCGTGTGGTCATAACCGGGCTGGGGGCGGTGACCCCCTTGGCGGTGGGGGTGGAGGCGAGCTGGCGGGCGCTTTGCGCCGGGAAATCAGGCATTGGGCACGTTACCCGGTTCGATGCTACGTCCTTCAAATGCAAGGTGGCCGGCGAGGTGAATGACTTCCACCCTGAGGACTTCATCCACGATGCCAAATTTAAACGCCGCCTGGACCGGTTTATACATTTCGCTGTGGCCTGTTCCAGCATGGCATTGGAGGACAGCCGCCTGGTAATTGACTCCAGCAACAGTGAACGGGTGGGTGTGGTACTGGGCTCCGCGGTGGGGGCGAGGGGGACCGGTGAGTCCGCTCATGAGATGGTGCTGGACGGCCATGCGGACCGGGTATCCCCGTTCTTTCTGGTCAATATTACCCCCAATATGGGGGCCGGTGTGGTGGCCATACTAACGGGGGCGCGGGGAGTTCACCACTGTCTGTCCGATGCCTGTGCCACGGGCACAAACTCCCTGGGGCTGGCTATGCGGGTAATCCAGTACGATGAGGCTGACGCCGTTATTGCTGGCGCGGCGGATTCCGGCCTTACCCCTACGGTGTATGCCGGGCTGGAGGCTACCGGGGCTACAACCCGCCGCAATCAATCACCGGAGAAGGCCAGCCGGCCCTTTGATGCGGACAGGGATGGTATGGTATGCGCCGAGGGAGGGGCGGTGGTTATCCTGGAGGAACTGGGGCATGCCTTGAGACGGGGCGCCCGGATTTATGCTGAGGTGTTGGGGTATGGCAGCAATGTAGACGCCTTCCATGTCACCTCTCCTTCAACGTTGGGGGAAGGCCCGGCGCAATGTATGGGCCTAGCCCTTAAAGATTCCGGTATAGAACCCCAACAGGTGGACTATGTAAACGCCCACGGCACTTCCACCGTGGCCAACGATGTTGCGGAGACCTGTGCCATAAAGAAGGTCTTTGGGGGCCATGCTAACAAACTAGCGGTAAGCTCCAACAAGTCCATGACCGGACACATGTGGGGGGCGGCGGGTACGGTTGAGGCTGTCTTCTCCGTCCTCACCATCAGGGATGGCATCATCCCACCTACCATCAACTACGAACACCCGGACCCGGAATGCGACCTTGACTATGTGCCCAACGAATCCCGGAGGGCACAGGTCAAGATTGCCATGTCCAACTCCTTCGGCTTTGGTGGCATCAACGGCTGCTTGGTGATAAAGCAGTTTGAGGAGTAGGGCCTGTGCCCTATGGGGCATCACTTTCCAGGGTGAGTACCCCCCGGTCCACCTTTAGTCGGAGTTTGCCCAGGGGCAGGTCACGGGGGAGCAGTTGCTTCAGTCCGGCCTCCAAAAGTCCGCTAAACCGGCCAGCTATCGCCCCGGGCAGAGGTAACCGGCACAGGTAGACTTCTTCAATGACCACCCTGAGTTTGCCCTACTGAATGCCGGTCCTGGCGGCCACATCAAGGGAGGTGTGATAGCCCAGGGCCACTACCCGCGAGGCTATCAGTATGCGTTTGGGCTGCAGTACCACATTGAGGTATTCCACCACGAAGGGCGTACCTGCGCCTCCATTTTTTGACGGATGTGAGGAAGCCGCTCACAGCAAGACGGGGGTTACTCCAGAAAGTCCTTGAGCAGCCGGCTGCGGCTGGGGTGACGGAGCTTGCGTAAGGCCTTGGCTTCAATCTGGCGGATGCGTTCCCTGGTGACCCCGAACTCCCGCCCCACCTCCTCCAGGGTGCGGCTGCGGCCATCCTCCAGGCCGAACCGGAGCATCAAGACGCGGCGCTCACGAGGGGCCAGGGTATACAGCACCTGCCCCAGCTGCTCCTTGAGCAGCTTACCGGCGGCGACCTCGGCCGGGGACATGGTGGCCCGGTCCTCTATGAAGTCCCCCAGGTGGCTGTCCTCTTCCTCGCCCACGGGAGTCTCTAGGGACACAGGCTCCTGGGACACCTTGAGGATTTCGCGGACCTTATCCATAGGTATTTCCATGCCCCGGGAGAGCTCTTCGTGGGTGGGCTCCCGTCCGAACTCCTGCACAAGCCTCCGGTTGGTGCGCAGCAGCTTGTTAATGGTCTCTACCATATGGACCGGTATGCGGATGGTGCGGGCCTGGTCGGCAATGGCGCGGGTTATGGCCTGTCTTATCCACCAGGTGGCGTAGGTGCTGAACTTGTAGCCTTTGCGGTAGTCGAATTTCTCCACCGCCCGGATAAGGCCGATATTGCCCTCCTGGATTAGATCCAGCAAAGACATGCCCCGGCCAGTGTACTTCTTGGCCACGCTAACTACCAGGCGCAGGTTAGCCTCTACCAGGTGCTTCCCCGCCCGGTCGGACTCCTTTTTGATACGGTCGATGTGGTGCTGGAAAGTGCGTTCAAAGGGGCGCAGCCTCTGGGGCAACTCCGGATGGTCCAGGCGCAGTACTACTTCCCTCCAGGGCAGCGTGTTGGGAAGCACTGAGTAGAGAGTGCCGGGTAGAATGTCGCTCTCCAAGGAAAGGGAGCGCAAGGCCCGTTCTACATCGGTTTCGGTGCTGGCGGTGGTGGCGGCTATGGCCTCCAGCATCTCCAGTTTCAACTCACCGTCAATTGCCCTCCGTAGCTTTTCCTGGGTGAAGAAGCCCCAGCCGCCGTCCAATGACAGCTCCTTCTGGAGGTAAGGGAAAAGAAAAGAATGGGCATCAATTCTCTCCAGCAACGAGGTGGCGATGTTGGTGGCTGAAGGGGTAGTGCCCACTTTCTTGAGCCATTCCCCCTTTACCAGGCGGAGCCGGCGTCCCTTCTCCACGCGGCGGGCCAGTACCCTTTCATCAGCGGCCGAGAGCAGAGGAACACGGCCTATCTCCCGAAGGTACAGGCGTACCGGGTCATCTAAAGTCTCTTCTATATCCTCAAGATTTACCTCTTCTTCCTCCAGCTCATCCAGTTCAGCATCGGGCGGCTGTTCTTCACCCCACTCCTCTCCCCTTTGTGGGGTGGACTCGTCGGTGGGTTCTTCCCCCCGTTCTCCAGGGTGGGAGTCTTCGGCCATAAGGTCACCTCGTCTGCTCTGGTGGGATGCCAGGTTGATGTTCTGAGGGAATATATCAGGGT
>JASLQE010000235.1 GCA_030744635.1 Dehalococcoidia bacterium
AATCTGGTCCCGGAGCACCGCTGCCCTCTCGAACTCCAGCCGGCTGGAGGCCTCCTCCATGCGCCGTTTAAGCTCCCGCTGTACAGCCTGGTCCCGTCCCTCCAGGAACAGGATAACCTGCCGTATTACCCCGTGGTATTCAGACTCGGCGGCAGCGCCCACGCAGGGGCCTATGCACCGGTGAATATCGTATTCCAGGCATGCCCGCTTGTCGCTCCCGGTTATGTTACGACTACAAGAACGGAATGGGAAAAGCCTGCGGAGGACCGCCATGGTCTGGCGCACAGAGCGTGCGGACGCATAGGGGCCAAAGTAGCGGGAGCCGTCCTGCTCCCAGTTCCGGGTGACATAGATGCGCGGCCACTTCTCCCGCATCTCTATCTTCAGATACGGATAGGACTTATCGTCCTTCAGGCGCACATTGAACTTGGGGCGGTGCTGTTTGATAAGGTTGTATTCAAGGATCAGGGCTTCCTGCCCGGAATCGGTTACGATGAACTCCAGGTCTTCCACTCGCTCCATTAGCCGCTCCACCTTGGAAGACAGCGTGTGGGGTGGAGCGAAATAGGAACGGACCCGGTTACGCAGGACAGCCGCCTTGCCTACATACAAAACCTCCCCATGGGCGTTTTTGAACCAGTAGACGCCGGGCGCTTGAGGTAACGCCGGCAGCTTTTCCTCGGCCAGCAAACTACAGCTTGCCTCGCAATCTCATCCGCTTGCGCATCAACCGGCTCCACCGGCTGTGCTTGCGGGTTTTGCCTTTATTCCACTTCTTCTTCTGAGAAGCTTTGCCCGAAGTTCCTGCCATTCACCTCCTCTCTTTAAAGATTATCCATCCAATTGTAGACCATATGGCCTTGGCTGAACAAGGCAGCGGCCCACCCGCAGCACCCGTCCCATTATGTTGGCCTGCAAGGTGTTGCCAGGCCCGCCCTTATGTTAACATGTCTAATAAGACTTGGAGGGACTATGAGGCAGCAAATAAACAGTTTTCTGGGCTATTTAGAGACGGAACAAGGGTATTCCCCCAACACCCGAGAAGCTTATCAGAATGACCTGCGCCAGATACTGGACTTTTTGGAAACCGGGTTTCAGCGGGGGAAACCCAGTTCCTGGACGGAGGTAGGCAGGGAAGCCCTGCAGGAGTATATCTTCCACCTCCGTGAGAAGGACTACAGCTCTACCACACTTGCCCGTAAGATTGCCGCCGTCAAGGCCTTCTTTCGCTTTCTCCAACAGGAGGGGCTGCTAAAGGACAACCCTGCCACGAGCCTGGCATCACCCCGTATGGGGCGCAGCCTGCCCAAACCACTGGGGGTGGCCGAGGTAAGGCGCTTGCTGGAGCAGCCCGCCAAGGGACATACCCCAGATGCCAAACGGGACCAGGCCATGCTGGAACTGCTCTATGCCACCGGCATAAGGGTTAGCGAACTGGTATCTCTGGATGTGGAGGACTTCTATTCCCAGGGGGGGCTGGTGCGCTGCTGGGGTAAAGGGGGGCGGGAGAGGCTTATTCCCATCCACCCTCAAGCCACCCAGATACTCCAGGATTACCTGTCCGACGCCCGCCCGCAGCTGCGTGTTAGCTGGGCGGAGAAGGCCATGTTCCTTAACTACAGGGGCAAGCGGCTCACCAGGCAGGGCTTCTGGCAAATCCTCAAGGGGTACGCCAAGGACTCCGGTATTAAGGCCCGCATCACCCCACACGTGCTGCGTCACAGCTTCGCCACTCACCTGCTGGGCGGTGGTGCCGACCTTCGTGCCGTACAGGACTTGCTGGGGCATCAGAACATCGCCACTACACAGGTATACACTCACCTGGCCAGCGACTTTGTCCGGGAGAGCTTTGACAAGGCCCACCCCCGGGCCAAATAGGGCCAGCAGGTAATGAAGATAGCCGTAGGCAGCGACGAGAGGACAAATCTGACTGGCGCCGTAACGGCCCGCTTGGAGCATATGGGACATCAGGTCCAGTTTCATGGTGTTCTGGCAGGGGATGAAAGCCCTTGGCCCGCGGTGGGTGCAGCGGTGGGGGAGGCCGTGCTTCGGGGTGAGGCCCAGGAGGGGGTCCTCCTGTGCTGGACGGGCACCGGCGTAGCCATTGCCGCCAACAAGCTCCCCGGCATCCGGGCTGCCCTGTGTGTTGATGCCGAGACCGCACGGGGTGCCCGCAGGTGGAACCATGCTAATGTGCTGGTGATGAGCCTACGGGCTGTCTCCGAGCCGGTTGCCACAGAGATTCTGGAGGCATGGTTCAATACCCCTTTCGGCTGTGAGGAAAATACCCGCAATGTGGCCCTGGTAACGGCCCTGGAGAAGAGATATTGCAGGGGGCAGCAATGAAAAAGCGAAGTAGCACACGGCGACAGGACCGTGGCCGTAGGAGGCAGGTGGTGCAGCGGCAGGGCGCAGCCTCGCAGGCTGCGGCTCTCACCGTGACTCCTGACAAGCCCATGGTGACGGTGCCGCCAGTGGGCGGTGTGTCCCACCGCCAGGTGCTGAGCGATATTCGTAAGATAGGCGTCATAGGCGGGACTGCCTTGATAGTCCTCCTGGTGCTGCTAATAGTGTGGCGTTAATGCCGCGAGGGGTTGGAGTGGACTTCGCACAGGCCCGGTCACGCCTAATGGCGCTGTTGCAAGCGGCTCTGGGTGAAGGCGGTGTGCTTCAGGCTATGTCCCAGGTGCCCCGGGAGCTTTTCGTCCCCTCCGCAGTGCGCTATATGGCTTATGATGACCGCCCACTGCCTATCGGAATAGGACAGACCATCTCACAGCCCTACATCGTCGGACTTATGACCTCCTCCCTGGGCTTGAAAGGCGATGAGAAAGTACTGGAGGTAGGCACCGGTACCGGCTACCAGGCGGCGGTGCTATCGCTGCTGTGCCGGCGCGTGGTCAGCGTGGAGCGGCTGGAGGCCCTGGCCCTGGATGCCGAAAAAAGGCTGACCGAGTTGGGGTACGCCAATGTGGAGGTGCATGTAGCCGGGAAGGACCTGGGATGGCTGCCGCAGGCCCCCTACGATGGGATACTGGTGGCCGCCGCCGCCCCTCACCTCCCCCGGGAGCTGGTTCGCCAGCTTGCACCGGGCGGGCGAATGGTGGTGCCAGTAGGCTCATGGGACGAACAAGAGCTGTTACAGGTCACCAAAAAGGAGGCAGGTACAGTAGCGGTAGAGACCTTGGGTGCCTGTCGGTTCGTGCCCCTGGTGGGTGATGGGGCATGGAAAGAGGAAGATGGCCTTTGAGACCGTCATAGGCCTGGAGGTGCACTCGCAGCTCCTGACCCGGAGTAAAATGTATTGCTCCTGCGCTGCCGACTATGCCTCAACGCAACCCAACAGCCGGGTATGTCCGGTCTGCCTGGGGATGCCGGGTGTGCTGCCGGTTATCAACCGGAAAGCGGTGGAGTTAACCATAATGACCGGCCTGGCCCTGAGCTGCACTATTTCTGAACACACCAAGTTTGACCGCAAGAACTACCCTTACCCTGACCTGGTGAAGGGCTACCAGATTTCGCAGTACGATGCGCCTATAGCTACCAGCGGCTGGTTGGATGTGGATGCGAACGGCATCAGCCACCGGATAGGCATACACCGCGTGCACTTGGAGGAGGACACCGCAAAGCTCCTGCACCGCCCTGGTATGGTTGAGAGCCACAGCCTGGTGGATGTGAACCGCTCCGGGGTGCCCCTCATGGAAATCGTCTCCCAGCCGGACATGCGTTCACCGGAGGAGGCCCGTCAGTACCTCATCAAGCTCCGTGTGATACTCCAGTACCTGGGGGTGTCCACCGGAAACATGGAGGAGGGCAGCTTCCGCTGCGATGCCAACATCAGCCTGCGCCTGCTTGGCGCTCCCCTCCCTCAGGCCAAGGTTGAGGTCAAAAATATGAACAGCTTCCGGGCCGTGTTCCGGGCCTTGACCTACGAGGAGGAGCGGCTGGGCAGGCTTATGGCGGCAGGCGGCAGGCTTACTCAGGAGACCCGGGGTTGGGTGGAGGAGCGAGGTGAGACGGTGCTACAGCGCACCAAGGAGGAGGCCCACGACTACCGCTATTTCCCTGAGCCAGACCTGCCCCCTTTGGAAATCTCCACCGCCTATGTGGAGGAGCTACGGGCGCGCCTCCCAGAGCTGCCCGACTCCCGCCGCCAACGCTACATAAATGAGCTGGAACTATCCGATTACGATGCTGGCCTAGTTACCCAGTCCCGCCATCTGGCTGATTTCTTTGAGCAGGCCATCGGGGAAGACTCGGCTCTACCGATGCTGGAGCGTGCCAAGAAGGTGGCCAACTGGCTGCTGGGGGACTTCACCCGTCTGGTAAACGCGACTGGCATGGAGATACCGGAGTTGCCTTTGACCCCGGCCCACCTTATGGAGTTAGTAAACCTGGTAGAAGCGGGCAGGCTGTCCGGCCCCGCCGCCAAGCAGGTGATGGAGGAGATGTTCGGTAGTGGTGGCAGCCCAGCCCAGATAATGGCCCAGAAGGGCCTGGAGCAGATGGGTAGGGGCGGGGAACTGGAGACAGCAGTGGCGCAAGCTATTCAGGCCAATCCTCAGCCTGTGGCCGACTACCGCAAAGGTAAGGCCCAGGCCATCACCTTCCTGGTGGGGCAGGTAATGCGCTCCACCCGGGGCCGGGCTAACCCGCAGCAGGCCAGGGATGTTATGATAAGAATGCTGGAGGAGTCCTCGTGACAGTTTATCTGAATATAGCCCAGATTCTGGTGTCGGTTTTTGTCATAATGGCCATCCTGATGCAGGTGCGAGGGGGCGGCCTGGGGGGCATCTTCGGTGCCCCGGACACCACCTTTCGCTCCCGGCGTGGTATAGAGAAGACGCTGTTCCGTTTCACAATTGCCCTAATGGTCCTCTTCGTCATGCTGTCCATCACCTCAGTCCGCTTAGCATAGCTGGGGCATCTCTCACATTTACCCGAGGGAAAGGTAGCTAAAGGGAGTGATGGTGCCCGCCATAATTACCCTGACCACTGATTTTGGCCCCGGTGAGTACACTGCCGCCATGAAGGGCGTCATCTTGGGAATCAACCCTCGGGTGGGGTTGGTGGACATCAGCCATCAGGTGGGGCCGCAGGACATCCTGGGGGGGGCCTTCGTCCTGGCCGCGGCTTCCCCCTATTTCCCTCCGGGCACTATTCATGTGGCGGTGGTGGACCCCGGGGTGGGCACAGAACGCCGGGCATTGTTGGTGCAGACCCCAGGCGCCGTATTCCTGGCTCCGGACAACGGCCTGCTGAGCCTGGTGCTGGAAGGGAGCAGCTACCAGGTGTGGGAACTGAACGAGCACCGCTACTGGAGCGCCGAGGTATCTGCCACCTTCCACGGGCGGGATATCTTCGCCCCCGCCGCCGCCCATCTCTCCCTGGGGGTAACGCCCCAGGATATGGGCCGTGCGGTCGTTGACATAATGAATCTGCCGCTGCCCCCCGTGAAAGTGGTGGGTGGAGAGGTGCGGGGCCAGGTTATCCACATAGACCGCTTCGGCAACATCATAACCAACATCCGGCAGAAAGACCTGCCTGCGGGGGAGTTAGTAGTGGAGATGGCAGGACGCCGCATAGCGGGCCTCAGCACCCACTACCAGGCAGGCAAAGAACCCCTGGCCCTTATGGGAAGCAGCGACTACCTGGAAATCGCCGCCCCCAACGCATCCGCTGCCGAGCTGCTAAAAGCGAAACGGGGCCTTGCTGTCACCGTATGGCAAGGATAGATTGCACGCATGAAACCACCGTCCTTGTGCCGTGACGGAGCTCACCAACCCCCATTCACCCACCTGCTCTCTCGGTCTAAAACTGTCAAAAACGCTGATAGCTAACACGTAGGTCAAGCCTGGTTCAATCCCGGCCAGAGAAGTGAGCACAAATGCCCGTGGTGTCAATATTCAGGCCTATGTAACCCATCTCAATCTAGACAACCCCGGAACTGGCACGCTGCGTTCGCTTAATGTCGGCATCACCTCGTCGCAGGCGCCATTGACCTGCCCCCAAAAACTATACTACTTTGAAAGTTAGAGTTCCCGGCATATCCCCGGTCTAACTTTACACCTGGACCGGTTTTCGGGGGTCAGGTCAAAACGGTCCAGGAGCTAAGTTTTGCCCACCACGGTGTTCCTGAGCACGCCGATGCCTTTAACCTCCAGCTCAACCACATCGCCCGGTTTTATCCATTTGCCAAGCTCCATACAGCAACCGAAACCAACAGTGCCCGAGGCGATGAACTCACCGGGGTAAATCGGCTCGTCTTTCGACAGGTACTCAATCAGCTCTGCGAACTTGAAATGCATGTCTTTGCTGTTGCCTTCAGACCATACCTCCCCGTTTATCCTGGCAACCATCCTGACATTGTCAGCATCAATCTCATCGGCGGTTACCAGGCATGGGCCCATGATGTTAGCATTCTCGAAGTTCTTTCCCTTGGCCGGCCCAACCCCCAGGCCCATCTCTTTTGCCAGGATATCTCGGGCACTTATGTCGTTGAAGATGGTATAGCCGAAAATGTAGTCTGAGACACTGTCCCGTGGGATGCTCTTTCCCTCTTTCCCAATGCAGCAGGCAAACTCCAGCTCATAGTCAAGCTGCTCGGTGTAGCTGGGCCACAGGATGGGATCTTCAGGGCCGGCTACGTTGGTATGCGTAGTGCGATAAAAGGTGGGTAGCTCGTACCACAGCTTGGGAACAGCTCTATTAAGAGCCTTCATGGCGTTCTTCAAATGGACCTCGAAGTTCAGGGTGTCTCTCAGAGAGACGGGGCGAGGTATTGGAGCCCTTAGCCTCACATCGCCGGCCCGGTGGACGGCCTTCTCGCCGCCAATCTCCATGGGGTACCCGGGGGTGCCGACATGGTCCAGTGCTTGCCCAGCGGCTTCCAGGGCTACAGGACCGTTCTCAATAAACGCCAGCATTTCAGTGGGGATAATGGCACTGGCCAGCTCCGGAGCTCGCCTGACCCCTCGGGCTTCCCTGAGGTACAGCTTATAGGCTGTCTGAAGGTCAACGACCTTGTCCTCCACCATAGCCCCCATCCGCCTCAAGGGCCCGATACTGCTATTTACCTCGAAAGTAACCAGCTTCACGGCTCCTCCTCTTTTCTTTCGCCCTGGAGAAAGTTCCGATAAGCACCCTACCAACCTTTATCTTGTGTGTCAAGACCGCTTGGACTTTTCACCACCCAGCCCTCGGTTGTCAGGTGGTGGTTTAGCAAACTGTATATTGTCAGCGCCTTTAAGACAGTGTAGACCGTCAGCGATAATGGGCCACGAAAAAGGGCAGTTGAGCTGTATAGTTGGAGGGAGGGATAGAGGTCCTGGCGAGGGGGTAGGCTTACCTCGACTAGGAAGGGGCAAGATCGTCCCACTTTCATAGACGACGGATACTTATTGTATTATATGTCTGAAGGCAGGTGGGGGGTTGATAGCTTCAAGGGAACCTTCAGAAAGGAGATGTGCCTATGAGTAGAAGTCGTCAGAGGTGCTCTCTCTAAACGGAGGCCCTCCAAAATGGGAATGGGACCATCATGTGGCCCCATTCCCATTTTGGAGGGCTGTTTGCTGTCAGCTTTTGTAAAATACAACAATGACTCTGGCTACCTCGGGTAGGGTCGGTGACCTACCTAACGCTGTCAGACAACAGGTAGGGCAGCGATATAGTAGTCCTTCACCTCGGTGAAGTAGCCCAAGTTGACTGCCAACAGTGTATCGCCCAGGAAGTCGAGGCTGGTAGGCCCGTTGAATCCTTCGGTGGTTACATTGACCAACCGTTCCCCAGTAGGAGAGAAAACCACCACGGCATAGTCCGTGGCGGCTGGGCTGAGCACCCAGAGGTTACCATCAGGGCCAAAGGCAATTCCATCGGGGGCCGTGATGTCGTCGGCGAATATCATCACCGCGCCAGCGCTACCGTCTTCGCTGACCGCTATCCTAAAGATGGTGCCTTCCCCCGAGTTGGCGACCAGCAGGGCATCTCCCTCAGGCGTGAAGGTGATTCCGTTAGCGCCAAAAGGCAGCTCCTTGGTGCTGACAAGAGTGACATCTCGCTTCCACACACTCACCTGGCCCTGGCTGGTTATTCTCCACACCACCCCCTGAAAGGAATCGGAGACATAAAGACCGCCGTCCCTGTCAAAGGCCAGTCCGTTGGGTCCTGGGGGCTGCTCGGTCGGCCCGGGCGTCATCTTAGCCAGTTGAGGAAGCTCCGCGAATTCAGTCACCTTGTCATCAGGTGTGATGAGAAGAATACGGCCGTTCCCGAAGTCCGCTGCATAGATGTCGTTCTCTTTCCATATTACACCCAGCAGGGGAGACGGGACCTTGTCTATTATGGTGACATCCCTGAGGAGTCTGCCTTCCACGTTGAACACGAAAATGTGTGAGGGGCCTTCGTGGTAGAACGTGCCTACGGCTATCTGGCTGTTGCGGCTTACCGCGATCCCTTCCGGCACACCCGGGTTGGGCACATTTGCGAAACGGGTAACTTTCTCTGGGCGGGATACAGGCGACCCTCTGTTCATCGGACACTCCTTCTCAGTAGCGGTTGAGACCGCGGTGGCAACCACCCCTCCTCGGTGGTGTGTCCTACCATCATGTAGCGCCAGGCCCAGGGCTGCCGCTGCCCACTATTGCAAACCCCCACGCATTTATGACAGGAGATGGTTTGTTGACTCTGAAGTTGGGTAGGCAAATGGGGGGCTAAGTCGCTGTCACACCTTACCATCCCAGTCCCCGCTACTGGGTTCAGGCGCTCATTTTTCGGGCTTCACACTTGGTGTTTCTTTCTCTCTTGCTCAGCTTTTTCCGTCTCCAAAAACTCCTTGTATTGAGCCTCCACACGCGCCACTCGTTTCGGGTCTCTCCACGATTGATGGAGTGCTTCCTGCCACTTCGCCCTATCATCCCTCTCTGCTGCTCTCACTAATGCTCCTTGGACATTATCTGGCACCAACTGTCCCTCTGAGTCAAGTTTTGCTTTGAGGTTATATAAGGCAACGGGGATTCGAGCTATACCCTTTCCGTCATATCTCAATCGTGCATCTGCAGCCATATCTCGCCATATCTGGGAGGACGGGGTACGTAAAGCCTCCTGCCCCGATGTGAAACCCCGGTAGTCCATCAGTGCTAAGAGTTGTTGTTTGACACGACGGACCCTGGTAGGGGGCTCAGAAGCGACACGCTCTGCATAGGCGAGAGTCTCCTTCTCCAGGATTTGGTGGTCGGGGTAGACACGATTCACCAGATGGTACTCTTGGGCTTCCCGGGCCGTCAGGCAACGGTGCTCCAGGATAAGCTCATATGCTTTGCGCAGGCCCAAGTCCCACAGTACGCTGCCGCCGCCCGCCAAGCCCCCCCAGAGAAACAGTGCATTCTCCGAAGAGAAGATGACGTCCATCGCTGCGGCTAAGTTCAGCCCTCCATAAATACAATACCCGTGCGCCATAGCGATGGTTGGCTTCGGATTGGTGCGCAATTTATGGAGCGGAAGCCAAGTAATCATGTGGTCGTGCTCTATGTTGTATTGATGCCACACTTCTTTTTCTGAGCCGTAGTCCTTGATAAGCTGCTCAGGCGTTCTCCTGTCGGCTAACATAGGTGCGCCCTCTGGGCTGAGTCCGATAACATCGTCTCCAGCCGAGAAACATTTGCCGTTTCCAGAAACGACGATTACATTGCACTCATCATCCCTGGCAGCGCGGTCGAAGGCATCCTCTACCTCAGCCCACATGGGATGACTGAGGGCATTCATGTAACGGGGTCTATTGAGAATTATTCGGGTCACCCGTCCTGGCTCGTATATAATACCTTGATACTCTGTAGGGTCTTTGATCTTGAGAGGGTACCTGTAATGCCTATTCTCTGTATCTGGCCTCACCTGCCCTCCTTTCGGGTCGGTATTTTGGGCTTGGATTGACTATTTCGGCTGTAGTTAGCCGCTATACCCCCTGCTCTCCATATGAACAGGGGTTTACTTTATCAACGACTATGACGATGTTAGACCGATGCCCCGTGGCCGTCAAGACCTTTAATAGCCCAAAATAGGAGCATCCATTTGAAGGGAATTATACGATGTGCTTACTGAGGTATGCCCATTTGGGCACAGGCATATAAGCGTGGCGTCCGTTACTATTTAGAAGGCTACTCCTGGACCTGCCCAGGCTTTAGGCGGATCCGGGTCTGGAGGAGAGGCGGAAGCTGCTGCTCACGATGCTTGATGCGGTTTATATGGATGCCAAAGAGGACCGATCTATCGTGGCGGTGAAGCCCAAACCCGCATCTAGGCCTGTGTTTCAAGTAGCAGTTACCCGCGAAGGGTCCGGGATATTGCTGGTTAACGGGCCTCCGGATGATGATCCGGAGGATCGTATGTGTTTCTGGTGGAGTCGCGGGAGAGTTCGACCCTGCCAGTAACACAGGTTTATGGTGTCAGTATAGGTAGGGTGACGACAGCGGGATCCGCTCTTAATATAGCCCTATCCTGTCCTAAAAATAGATACCAACTCACTACACCAACTTGGAAGTTAGAACCCCAAGTGATGAGGCCGGCTGGATGGCTACAGGAGTTAGGGGAAGAGCTTGCTGTCCCGGGTTGTAACACGCTTACAATCGTCGTGCGATGGCCGCCCCCTTTTGGGCAACTCGATAGGCCATCACGGGCTGGTCGCAGTAGGGAATTGAAAGCACCTCTATTCCTAGACTTAAGAGCCAATCGGGGACACCTGGGGTGGGTTGACAACCCAAGGCCAGAACAACCCAATCAGCTGGAACCGATTCCTCCCCGCCGTCGTCGTCCACCTCATAACGGAGAGCTGTTTCCTCGAACCCTTTCACTTTGACCATATTCAGCACGTTGATGCCCGACTGCGACAACTTCTGGGCGATAGCCCTGCCCGTATTCATTTCCAGGCCGTAGGCAGTGCGATGGCTACCCTCCACAATCGTGACCCGACAGCCCCGCCGCACCAGGTGAAGGGCTACCTCGCATCCGCTACTTCCTGCTCCCATGACGACCGCCCTACCTGAAATTTGTTTCTTGCCCCCAAGCACTTCATCCGCCAGCAACACTCTGTCCCCTTCCACTCCGGGCAAGCGCTGCGGGGTGGCTTCCTGGGTGTAAAGCACGACCCCGGGGCCTAACACAGATACCTGCTCCTCTGTAAGCTGTCTGCCCACCTGTATTTTCACCCCGAGTTCTTTGAGGATTCTTGATTGCTCTGCGATGTAGCCGTGAATAAGCCAGGCCCAGCGGCCGCCGATTGCCTGGGCTTGCTCCCACACCGTTACCTTGTGGCCTTTCAACCCTGACACCCGGGCCGCCTCCAATCCCGCAGGGCCAGCACCAACTACCAGCACTTTTCGTGGGTTTTCTGCCTTCCCCTCGGTGTCGCCCTCGTGTCCAGCGTCGGCATTGATGAGGCACGCTAACGGTGAGTCGAATCTGAATAGCTCGTTCTGACAGCTCATGCAGGTAATGCATTTCCTGACCTCGCCGATACGCTGCTCCCGGGCTTTTCGCGGCAAGTCCGGGTCGGCCAGCAGGCCACGGCCGAAAGCCACCAGGTCAGCATCACCCCGTTGAAGGATGTTTTCGGCTCTAATAGGGTCAGTGATGCGCCCGGCGACTATGATTGGCAACCCTACCGCCTTCTTGATGGTTGCTGCTGATGGAACCAGACAACCGCTAGAGAAGAGCACTGGCTGCACCATCCACTCCAAGGCCCCATAATTGCCTGCCGAAACACTGAGACAGTCTACTCCAGCCTCTTCGAGCATGCGGGCTATGACACTGGTCTCGTCCAACGTTAGGCCACCTTCTATATGCTCTTCGGCCGAGAGCCGGAATATGATGGGGTAGTCATGGCCTACTCGCTCTCGTATGGCATGGACCACCTCGAGGGAAAACCGGGTTCGCCTAGAGATATTCCCGCCGTACTCGTCCTGCCGGTGGTTGGAATATGCTGAAAGGAACTGACATAGTAGGTAGCCGTGGGCACCGTGAAGTTCAATAGCATCGAAGCCGGCCTCCCTGGCTCTATACGCCGCCTGCGCAAACCGGTCAACCAGCGTTATGATTTCGTCTACCGTAAGTTCCTTGGGAACTTCTCGGAGCAGAGGGCAGGGCAGTGGTGAGGGAGCCACCGGTTGGAATCCCGTCACTATGGATCTGTTTTGCCGTCCTGGATGATGGAGTTGGATCACTGCCCTACCATCGTTTGTCTTTATGGCGGTGGCCAACCGAGACAGGCCGGGCAAGAAGCTATCATCGCTAATGCGGAGTTGGGCATGGGTGACGAATTGAGTGGGGTCAACGGCGGTCACCTCCACCGTCACCATTCCTGCCCCTCCCTGTGCCCGTCGGGCATAGTAATTGAGGAGTCGTTCGGACACGGTGCCATCCGTGTTGGCAAACCACGTGCCCATAGGTGGAAACACGAAACGGTTCTTGAGTTCCATCGAGCCAACCATGATTGGTTGAAACAGCTTCATCTCAGCCTTCTCCTTTCGCATCAGCATGAGGACAGGCACCAACGCCAAACAGAAACCCTGTAGCAAGACCTGTTCTTAAACACTTGCCCAGTTTTTGCGATCCATCTCATTCATAAGAATGTACCAGTTGTTAAATTAGAGTTTCAAGGATTGGCCTAAGTCGAACTCCACTTGGAACACAGAATAATGGTATCAATCCAGGCGGTCTGAAGAAAAGCACCAAGACTAAGCCGGGCCACCCCTGTATACCGGACCCTGCCAGGACACCAGGAAAACCCTCCTCTAAAGCTCAGCCGCCAATGCGGTGGATATTAGTGCCGCAGTTGGGGCAGATGCTCCGGGTGGCCAGACGGCCGTTCTTTACTGTAGGTCCCCAGTAGCTCCCCAATCACCCTTTATATTATGCCTCCTCTAACCCCACAATGCCCACATAAATGGTGGGGCCGTCTGGGGTACCGCCTAAATTGTGGGTTAGCCCCAACTTTGGATTTTTTATCTGCCGGGAGGCCTGATGTTTACCCGGGATAAGCAACTCGTCTGCTCTACCCTGAAGCTGCGTATACATCTCATAGATCATCCGTAGCCCACTGGCACCAATAGGATGCCCAAAGCACTTCAAGCCACCATCGGCCTGTATTGGTTGTGCGCCATCAAGGTCAAAACGTCCGGACTCAATGTCATCCCTCGTCTTCCCCACGGTGCTAAAGTGAAGGTCTTCCATAGTAACCGCCTCGGTGATGGAGAAGCAGTCGTGCACCTCGGCCATACTTATCTCATCCCGGGGGTTTATTATCCCTGCCTCTTTGAAGGCTGCGTTTCCAGCGCGGCGGTTAGCCTCAATATGGGTATAGTCAAAGTCTGTGTTGAACTTTCCGTCCTTGGGGCTAACAGAGATTTGTAGCGCCTTGACAAACACCGGCGGCTCTTTTCCTTTCCGCAGACTCCTGGCTATTTCAGGCGTAGTAATAACGGCTGCCGCTGACCCATCGCTGACACCACAGCAGTCATATAGCCCGAGGGGCCAGGCAATCAGCGGGGCATTGATCATTGTCTCCAGAGG
>JASLQE010000236.1 GCA_030744635.1 Dehalococcoidia bacterium
AAAAAAAGGTGTCCAGCTTATCTTTGATAATCGGGTCGTCGGCCTCGGGCCGGAGGGGCGCAACCTCTATCTCCGCTCGGGCCACTTCTGCCTCCAGACCGGGAGGAATCCCGGCCTCCGCTTCAGGGGGGAAGGGTGTGGCGGCTACTCGTTCTGGTGGGATACCTATACGCCTGGCCAGGGCAAGGGCATAGGGCTGGTAGGTGGTGGTGACAAGCCCGACCCCCCACCCAGCGGCATGCAGCTTGGATACCGTCTCAGCCGCCCCAGCGACCAGGCCCGCATTCATCGCCAGCTCCTCTATCTGACGGCGCGCTATGCGGTGGCGCAATAGAAACGGGAGGATAAGGCTCAGGGTATCACCCGGCTCGTAGCCCTCCCGGCCCTCCAGGGTGAGCAGGTCATCATAGCGGCTTATGACCTCAAAGATGCGGTCTCCACCGGGGAAAAGCCCCATGAGCTCGTAGGCGTTATCGTTCGGGGATAGGGGGCCTTCCAGGTCAAAGCCGATAAAGGGCATCAGCAGGCTATCTGGGGGTCGATGAAGCTTCTCAGCCCCGGACTGGCGTCGCGACGCAACTCGGTCAACTTCCGTTCGGTTTCCTGGTACTGGAGGTATTTTTCCCTTATATCGGGTGGGAGGGAGTCCGGGCTGAGGGGGCGGCCATCCATGCGGGACTTTGGCCCCATCTGGGCTTTGATCTCCCGGTCTATCTGGCTTCTCAGCCGCACAAGCTGTCGTTTTAGCTGGATGGCCTGTGCAATTGCCCGCTTCTCGTCGTCGCTAACTGCCATGACTGCTCCTTGTCAGGGCCTCTTCCACTTCCCCCGTCAGGTCATAGCCGGGGATAGAGGCACCAGACCTGTCCACCACACGTCCACCCTCTATTTTAACCCCTCCTTCGGCCAAAAGCCTAATGGTGGCCAGTATAAGGGGGAACTCCCGTCGCAACCCCTCCTGCCGGATGAGGTAGAACAGAGGGTGGTCATCCCCATTGATGCCCTTAATTTTGGTCACGGTAATGTCTCCCATATTCCGCCAGAGAGGGTCAAAGGTCTCGCCCCGCAGGGGGAACCGGCAATAGGCCACGGGGGGTCCCTGGTCCAGCTCTGGGGTCGCCAGGTGCATCATGACTCCGGTAGCTTGCGCACCCTGCTCCATAAGCTGTCGGGTAACCTCCTGCCATGTTCCCTTGGGGCCGCCGGGGGTGGCGGGGTGGAGGTTTATCATGTTGTAGCGGCGGCACAGGAGGGGGCTGGCGATTAGCATATATCCCGCCAGCAGACATATGCCGGTGCTGAACTTCGCCAGTCCCTGTATCACCCGGCTGTCGTAGGCCTCCCTATCCTGGGGGGTAGGTGGCACCGCCCTCCCCCAGAAGCGACGGGAGGAGATTGTGACCAGGGGCAGGCCGTATCCGTTCACCAGCTCAAAGAACCGGTCACTCTCTGAGTGCTCCCCCGGCTCCCGGTTGGAGAAAACGAAGCTTATCCGGGCGGGCAATGCGTTGTCCAGGATAGCATCCTGGACGGTGGTCAGGAGCTCCCTGGCCGCGGGGTCCCGGCCCGTAGAGAACCAACCTATGCGGAGGTCTTGCCCGATTTCTTACCCTTCAGTCTCAGGAGCAGGTGCTCCCATGCGCTTACTCCATGCACCCACAGCGGGGTGTGGTGGCCCCCGATGGTCCCCTTGGAGAGCGATGCCACGAACTGCTGGGGGGTGGAGAAGGGTGGCATATCTATGTAGGCGTTACCCACCTCCCACAGGCTATGGGCATCGCTGCCGGCGCTGAGGGCCAGGCCGTGGCTGCGGCCGAAATCCATAACCTGGTCCTGGGGCCGCAGAGAGCGGGCGTTGAACCCCTCCACCACCTGTATCTCCGGTAGCAGTGCCTCTATCTGCTCCGGCCCCAGGCTGGACCGGGCCATCTGGTCAAAGGGGTGGGGAACGCCCACCACACCCCCCTGCTCCCGGATGCGGGCCACCGCCTCTCTTGCTGTAAGGCCGGTGGGGATGTCCTTCTCCAGGAAGAAACCCAGAATCTCTCCCTCTTTGGTCAGCACCTCCTGGCTCACTACCACCTGGAAGGGGGCTATTTCCCTGGCCCTCAGTCCTCCGGCGCAGGTGCCGTGGTCAGTGATGGCGATGCAGGTGATGCCCCTCTGCTGGCAACGGCGGAAGAGGGCCTCCAGAGAGGTGGAGCAGTCCATGGAGTAGCATGTGTGGATGTGGAGGTCGGCCCGCAGCAAACCTCATACCCTTTCTAAGTATTGGCCGTTGCGTGTATCCACCTTTATGGTGTCCCCAGGGTTGATGAAGAAGGGCACTTGGACGGTCATCCCGGTCTCCATGGTGGCCGGCTTACCCCCGGCGGAGGCGGTATCCCCTTTGAAACCGGGTGCGGCGTCGGCAACCTTGAGCTCCACAGCGGTGGGCAGTTCAATAGAAACCGGTTTCTCCTGGTAGACCAGGATATAAAGCCCCAGATTCTCCGTCAGGTAGGGAATGGCGTCCGCAACCTGTTCTGTTGACAGTACCAGTTGGTCATAGGTCTCCTGGTCCATGAAGTAGTAGAGGCCGTTGTCCTCATACAGGAACTGCATGGAGCGGCGTTCCAGGCGGGCTTCCTGGAAGCGGTCTCCTGCCTGAAATGTCCGTTCAATGGTGCCCTTACCCAGAATTTCCTTGAGGCGCAGCCTGACCTGGGCCGAGCCCCGCCCCAGCTTCAGGTGCTGGTAGTCTGTTATCTGGTATAGCTTGCCTTCTAGCTCTATCGTGACGCCCTTGCGCAGGTCACCGGTATCTATCATACAGCCTCCGTGTGCGGACAGCCCATTATATCACGGCTTCTCGCTTTAACTTCAAGCGATTTCGTATTGCGCTGCACCGAAAGCGGGTGGGTGGGAGGAGAAACAGCGCTGACATCCTCTTGCCAAACCGGTGTCCGGTGATATACTTGTGGATAATCTGGGACTGATTTTGCAAAAGGGGGGAACGCTATGGATGTAGACCGCATGGGAAAGGCTGAAAGGACGGCCTACCTTGAGGAGAAGCTTCGGGAGACTGTTAGTTTCGCCTATCAACATGCCCCCAGCGTAAAGAGCAATATGGATGCCGCTGGGGTGGCCCCTCAGCAGATACACACTGTAAAGGACCTGGAGGCCATTCCCATCACCCGCAAGGAGGACATCCTAGCCGCTCAGAAGGAGTCCCCGCCGTTCGGCGGCTTTGCCACCATAACTTCTCGCCAGATGGAACGGGTGTGTGTTTCCCCGGGGCCCATCTTTGAACCGCTGGCCCAGTTAGAGGGTGGGGCCAAGGGCCTCAGCGTGGCCGGCTTCGGCCCGGATGATATAGTGGTGGTTACTCCTTCGTTCCACATGGTGCCGGCGGGGATGCTCTACGAAGGGGCGCTGCTCCTGACGGGGGCCACCGTGGTGGCCACGGGGCCGGGCAATACCGAGCTTCAAATCCACACTATGCGCCAGCTCCAGGCCACCGGTTATGTAGGCTTCCCCCGCTTCTTGCTCAGCATCATTCACCGTGTGGAGGAGATGGGCCACAACTTCCGTCGGGACTTCTCCATCACCAAGGCCTATATAGGTGGGGAGATGTTTACCCCCAGCATGAAGCAGGCCATGGAGGACGACTACGGCATTCAGACATGGGAGCACTACGGCACCGCCGACCTGGGAGTGGTGGCCTACGAGTGCCCGGGCCGCTCCGGGCTGCACATGTACGAGGGCGTAATCATGGAGGTTGTGGACCCGGCCACGGGCAAGCAGCTTGACCCCGGCCGGCCAGGCGAGATTGTGGTCACCACCTTCGAGAAGGACTACCCCCTTATCCGTTACGGTACGGGCGATGAGTCTTTCTATACGGATGAGCCGTGCTCCTGCGGCCGTACCATTCCGCGGCTGGTGGATATTCTGGGCCGGGTGGGGGATGCCCCCCGTGTGCGGGGCCTGTTCCTGGTGCCCCGGGAGGTGGCGGAAACGGTGGGGGCTTTCCCCGAGGTGACTGCCTTCCAGGTGGCCGTGCGCCTGTCCGGACTGCGGGACGAGATGGTGATGCGGGTGGAGGGGGAGATTGGGGACAAGGAGGGGTTCACCAAGTCACTCAAGGCCCGTTTCCAGGACAGCTGCCGCCTTACTCTGGATCAGGTGGAGTTCGTGTCTACCGGCACCATCCTCCAGGGCTCCAAGGTGGTGGTGGACGAGCGCAAGTGGGAGTAGGGCGGCGCTTGCCCCACCCTTACCCTGTTGATGATTCTGGGGGTTTTATCTGAGATGGTCAGAAAGACGCCATACTGTCCGCCTTGTGGACTCCGATACTTCGCTCGGAGAGCTTGTCGAAGCATGGCGGCAGTAGCCTCTTAGGGTAGCGTCATCGGATTGGGCCGTTGGGGGGCTTCGCCCCCAGAGATAATGTCTTGGGTGGGTCCGCCCTGCGGACTCTCCGAAGGAGTGCGCTCCGAACGTAGTATCGGACTCCGGAAAGCGGAGAGTCCTTCGGATCGATACTTCGTTCGGAGCGGGTGGGAAAGAAATGACTGCGGTTGGCAGACTGAATAGAGAGACCATGACAGGAGGAGCAAGTGGCATTAAAAGGTAAGGTAGCACTGGTAACCGGGGCCGGCTCCGGAATCGGACGGGCTATAGCCCTGGCCCTGGCCGGGCAGGGGGTGGCGATGGCGGTGAACGATGTGGACCTGGAGCGGGCCATGACGACGGCTAATGAGGTCACATCCAAAGGTGTCAAAGCGGTGCCGGTAAGGGCGGATGTCTCCCGACCCGATGAGGTGGCCGCCATGATAGATGAGGCCCGCAAGGAGCTAAAGCATATTGACATCCTGGTGAACAACGCCGGGATAGAGCATGTTGTTCCCTTCGCCCAGATGGCCTACGAGGACTGGCGTCGGATGCTGGGTATCCATGTGGACGGGGCCTTCAACTGCGCCCGGGGGGTGGTGGAGGGTATGGTGGCCGCCCGGTGGGGCCGCATAGTCAACATGGCCTCTGTGGCCGCCTTCATGGGCCCGGACCTGCAGGTGCACTATGCCACGGCCAAGGCGGCCCTGGTGGGCTTCACCAAGTCCCTGGCGCGGGAAGTGGCCCCCTACGGCGTCACCGTCAACGCCATCGCCCCCGGCCTCATAGACACTCCCATGGCCCGGAGCTTCAGCCCCCGGTTTGTGGACAGGATGCTGGAGCTGACACCGGTGGGGCGGCTGGGCCAGCCGGAGGACATCGCCTACACCGCCATGTTCCTGGCCGCGGAGGAGGCCAGCTTCATCACAGGACAGGTAATCTCTCCCAACGGAGGGCATTGGGTGTAGGGGTGTGCAGTGGTAGGGTGGGTGGAGGGAAACAGGTTATAATATCCCTGGTGGAGAGTGCGGAGGCGAATCATGGTGCGTCAGTTCAAGATAGTGGTGGAGAAGAACCCCGATGGGTATGTGGCCTACCCCCTGGGCCTAAGTGGTGTGGTGGTAGGGCAGGGCGATACCTATGAGGAAGCCCTGGCCGATGTGAAGTCGGCTATCAGGTTTCACATTGACACTTTCGGCAGTGAAACGCTGGAAATGGAGCCACCTGTTCTGGAGGCGTTTATCGCCGAAGCGGGGGTAAATGTTTGACCGGGAAGTTCCCGGTTGATGCGCCCAGAAACTGTGTCATAAAGGCCTTTGAGGTTCTGGGCTTCCGGCTGACCGGGCAGAGAGAACATATTGCCATGTTACCGGAGAACGCTGACGGAGGCAAAACACCTCTAACAATGCCCGGCCACTCCAGAATAAAAGAACTCTACATTAAGGACAATCTGTAGCCGGGCCGGCGTACCAAGAGAGGACTTCCTGAAGGCCTATGACCAGACGTAAGGGCACTGGTCTTAGGACCACCGCCGCTGCGGTCAGGGCACCTCTTTCTGGATGAAGCCCACTATGTCTTTGGTGGAGGTGCCGGGACCGAAGACGCCTTTGACGCCCATGGCAGTCAGGCCCGGGATGTCATCCTCCGGGATGATGCCCCCCGCCAGCACCACCACATCCTGCAGGTCTCGCTTCCGGAGCCCATCAATTACACGTGGGAAAAGCTCCATGTGGGCACCTGACAAGATGGACAACCCCACCACATCCACATCCTCCTGTACGGCGGCCTCCACAATCATCTCCGGTGTCTGGCGAATGCCAGTATAGATTACCTCCATACCAGCGTCCCTCAGGGCACGGGCTACCACCTTAGCCCCGCGGTCGTGCCCGTCCAGACCGGGCTTGGCTACCAGCACCCTGATATGCTCTTCGTGGTCAGACAATTCCCCTTCCTCTTCGTGGTCAGACAATTCCCCCTCCTTCATAGGTTATTATAATTTATGAGCACCCTCGCTCCCTGTATGGTGTTTTCGGCCCCTTGTTCTTGGGGGGTAACGGCCATTGCAATTTCTTGCTCGCCCGCTCAAGGTTTATTTGGGGGAGTCTGACCCCCCAAGCCCCCCAACGGTATTTGAAAAACGGCTTTTCAGTGCTGCTTCTGGGCCAGCTCTATTAGCACGCCCTGGGTGGACTTGGGGTGCAGGAAGGCCACTTTGCCCGCCAAGCCCTTGCGGCCCTGCTTGTCTATGGCCTGCACTCCACGCTCGCCCAGCTCTACCAACTCCCTATCTACATCATCTACCTCTAAGCAGATGTGATGGATGCCCTCCCCTTTATTTGCCAAGAACTTGCCCACCCCGCTGTTTTCGTCTATAGGCTCAATCAGCTCAATCTCGCTTTGGCCCATCGGGAGCAGGACAGCCTTGACGCCTTGCTCCGGCATGGTGACCACCTCGCCCCCCTTCAGGCCCAGGGCCTTCTCAAAGAATGGCAGTGACTCGTCAATGCTTTTCACTACCAGTGCCACATGGTGAATATCTTTGAGCATGAGTCTCCTTTTAGCTCTCTCGGAGGAGCTGGCGGATGATGGTCATCCGCTGCATCTCCGATGTGCCCTCATAGATTTCGGTGATTTTG
>JASLQE010000237.1 GCA_030744635.1 Dehalococcoidia bacterium
AGATGAATGTCAACCGCGGGGACATGAAGGTGGTGGGGGTGAACTGCTTCCGCATGGAGGAGGAGCCCCATAAGATTCCGGCGTTCCGCTCCAACCCCAAGGTGTGGGAGATATCAAAAGAGCGTGTGCAGAAACTGCGCCGGGAACGGGACAATGTCAAGACCCAGGCCGCCCTGGACAAACTGCGCCAGGCGTGCCAAGGGGATGAGAACATCATCCCCTCCGTCATGGAGGCGGTGCAGGCATACGCCACCGCCGGTGAGGTGGGCAATGTCTTCCGGGAGGTCTTCGGCGTCTGGAAGACCCCGCTACCGGTGTAATTAAAGGGCAAAAGGCATTGCAATATTGGGTGGTCAAGTCAAACTCAAAGATTTATGATGCGGTCTTAGGGATTGGGAAATTGGCTCGGGGCATGTATACGGGTTGGGGAGTGAGCAAGAACTGCCGCACAGGTGATAGGGGTTTCATCGGGATATCCGGAAGCAAAGCTGCCATCATAGCTGAAGTTGAATTGACTGGCGAACCTACCGTGGAGCTAGGTGATGCCGACGAACCCGAATGGCTGGGCAAGGAGGAGGCACGCAAACCTCAGTATTACGCTTCCGTCAGGTACATCAAGTTCAGCCCTTCCGGGATTCAGGAGCCTACTCTTGAAGGGGTTAACCTGACTCGATTGATTGGTTTCTTACACAGGCAAGGGCCGGTCCTGAAACTTATGCCCAGTGAGGTAGAGGTTTTACAAGCGCTGTTATAGTCATAGGCTCGGTAGCAACCTCTCTAATAAAGGGGGTGTCCCCTAGAATTCTAAATACTCCCCCCTCTCCTTAAGGGGGGGGGGTTAGCAGGGGGTGAGGGTGAATAGACCCATAAAGGTCCTGATGGCCAAGACCAGCTTGGACGGCCACTGGCGAGGGGTGGCGGTGGTTACTACCGCCCTCCGCGATGCTGGCATGGAGGTCACCTACGGCGGCATGCTCACCGCCAAGCAGATTGCGGAGGCCGCCATGCAAGAGGATGTGGATGTCGTAGGCCTCAATGTCGGCGGTCGCCTGGTGGCGGTGGAGGAGGTGACAAAGCTCCTCAAGGATAAAGGGGTGGGGGACAGGCTGGTGGTGGTCGGGGGCACCATCCCACAGGAGGACTTTGAGCACCTACATAGCATAGGCATCTACGGTATATTCCCCCCTGGCTCCCCCCTTGGGAGCATCGTGGACTTCATCCGCCAACATGTGAAGCGATAGAAGGAGAAGGCATGAAACGGCTTAGGCTAAGAGGCAGAATCCGGCGCCCCACCGAGGACGAGGTCCAGGAGATAGCAGACAGCCTGTACTTTTTTCCCTCGGACGAGGAGGTGGCCGAGTATACCGATGTGATTAACCGCTCCCTGGCCCTCTTTGACCAGCTTGACGAGCTGCCCCTCCCCCACCGCCCCATCAAGGGCCGGGACCGGGACCCCGGATACCGCCCCTCCCCGGAGGAGGACCCCCTTAATCTCTATATCACCAAGTGTTATGTAAAGGGTGCGCCCAAGGGAAAGCTGGCGGGTAAGCGGGTGGGCCTCAAGGACAACATCAGCCTGGCCGGGGTGCCCCTCTCCAACGGCTCCCGGGTGGCCGAAGGCTATGTGCCCGATATAGATGCCGCCGTGGTGGACAGGTTGCTGGACGCCGGGGCCATCATCGTGGGCAAGATGAACATGGACGACTTCGCCTTCGCCGGCACCGGCGAGACCAGCGCCTTCGGCCCGCCGCGCAACCCCCACAACCCGGAGCACTCCGCCGGGGGCTCCTCCGGGGGTAGCGGGGCTGCCGTTGCCGCCGGTGAGGTGGACCTGGCCCTGGGGGTGGATGAGGGTGGCAGTGGCCGCGGCCCGGCCGCCTGGTGCGGCGTGGTCAGCATCAAACCCACCCACGGCCTGGTGCCCACATACGGTCTGACATATATGGACCATACCCTGGACTTCATGTGCCCCATAGCCCGCACCGTGGGGGAGGTGGCCTTGGCCCTGGAGGTGCTGGCCGGGGACGACCCCCGGGACCCCCAGTGGGTGAGGGGGCCTATTAAAGTAGACAGGTACACCCGCGCCCTGGGCAAAGATGTCTCGGGCATGAAAATCGGCATTATCAAGGAGGCCTTCTCCCTGGCGGTATCCGAGCCGGATGTAGACCAGGCCGTCCGGGATACGGTGAAGGGCTTGGAGGCGCAAGGGGTGTCCTCCCAGGACGTATCCCTGCCCATGTTCCGGGAGGCCCGGGCCATCTGGACGGCCCTCACCGCCCACTCCGTGGCGGCCATGGTTGAGTCCGACGGCGAGGGATACTGGAGGGGTGGCTGGTGCAACATCGGCTGGCAGGAGACCTTCGGCCGTGCCCGGCGCCTGCGGGGCCATGATTTTCCACCCCTGCTCAAGATGGTGGCCATTGAGGCCAGGTATATGATGCAGAGCTACTTCAGCACCTACTACTCCAAGGCCCAGAACCTGCGCATGGCATTCCGGGAGGAGGTGGACCGGCTGCTAAAGGAGTACGACGCCCTGGCCCTACCCACCATCCCCATGAAACCGGTAAAGCTACTGACAGAGCCGCTGGGGCTGCAGGCGATGGGCAGCCGGATTGCCTCTATCTCCCGCAACACCCTGCCCTTCAACCTCACCGGGCATCCCGCCATATCTGTGCCCTGCGGTCCCAAAGGCTCCCTGCCCATCGGTCTGCAACTAGTGGGCCGGCACTGGCAGGAGTCCGCCCTGTTCCGCCTGGCACATGCCGTTGAACGGCAAGACCGGTAGGAGGTAAGATGTCCTTCCCCTATGGCGGTTACACCGGCCGCCTGCTGAGGGTAAACCTAACCACGGCAGAGATAGCAGTGGAAGACCTGGACCCCGATGTATGCCGTGCCTTTATCGGCGGACCCGGCATAGCCGCCCGTGTCCTGTTCCAGGAAGTGCCCCCATTTATCGACTCCTTCGACCCCCGAAACAGGCTTATTATTGCCTCCGGCCCCCTCACCGGCGCCGGGGTGGACGGGGCGGTTACGGCCTCCGTCGTCACCGTCAGCACCTTGTCCAACGGGGCGGTAGCCACCAATATGAACGGCACCCTGGCCTTGAAGCTGAAGGCATGCGGCTATGACGCCATCATCCTACAGGGCACCTCCCGGCGCTGGATATATTTGCATATAGATGACCGGGGTCAGGCACGGCTACTGGACGCAAACGACCTGCTGGGCATGGATACCTTGCAGACCGAAGATATATTGAGAGCTCGCTATGGCGACCAGGCACCACGGCGCATGGACGCCACCGTGTCCGTCGCATGCATAGGCCCTGCGGGGGAGAACCTGGTAAGGTTTGCCGGATTCTATGGCTGCCAGGGCCACTCGGCCTCCAAGGGCGGCTCCGGGGCGGTATTAGGCTCTAAACGGGTCAAGGCCATCGTCATCGGTCCGTCCCCGCAGAGGAGCGATTACGCCCACATCTCCCACCCGGAACGGATGGAGGAGATGCTGAAGTCCTGGCGTTTCAACCAGAGACGCAAGGGAATGGGGGCACACACCTCCCTTCACGGCTGGTTCGGCCTAACCCACCAGAACCAGACCCTGGGTATACCCCCTATCAAGAACCTCTCCTCCATCGATTTTGAGACCTGGTACGCCAACTACACCGAGGATGGAATACGCAGCCTATTCCACGAGGCCCCTGGCCAGTGCCCCACCTGCGATTTCAACCATTGCAACCAGTGGCGTTTTAAAGGGGGCCGCCATAAGGGCCAGATTGCCGAAGAGCCGGAGTACGATACGGTTGCCGCCTTCGGCCCCAACCTGGGCATCACCGACCCTCAGGAAACGGTGTACCTGGCCGGAGTGGCCGACCGTTTGGGCCTGGAGTACAGCGAACTGACCTTCTCCATCGGCCTGCTCATGGAGTGCTACGAGATGGGCCTCATCAACGATAGCGACCTTGACGGGGAGCCGTTGCACTGGGGTGACATAGACGGCGTAGAGAGGCTTATGAACAAGATAGCGCACCGCCAGGGCTGCGGTGACCGCTTTGCCGGGGGGGTCTGGCGCACTGCTCAGGAGATTGGAGGCCAGGCCCTGGATCTGGCCGTGGTAAACAAGAAAGGCCACACCCCCCAGGTGCACGATAACCGCACCTCCCAGCTCTTTCACTTCGGAGAAATCGTCTCCGAGGTGGGACACTATCAGAGCCTGGCCTTTCTCAAGCTGCCGGGAAGGAATGTGGCCGGGCTACAGGCCGCCAACGGATTGGGGATGCCCCAGGACCTGCGCCGCCGCAGCATGTTCCAGGTAGCACCGGACATCCTGCCTGCCTACATGTTCATCACCCAGCTTCACGACCTGCTGGGGACCTGCGTCGGACACTCCTCCGGGCAGACGATTGAGGAACTGGCACACATGCTGGACGCCGTAACCAGCATAGGCCTCAGCACCAAAGAGACTCTGCGCTGCTCACAGCGCTACATCAACCTGCTGCGGGTGTTCAACATTTCCCGCGGGCTGGACGCCGCAACCGATGACACCACGGCCAAGCTGAAGATGGCCTCTGGACGTCAGCCCTACCCGGACAAGCCCTTTGGCCGCTACTTCCCCATGTGGAAACGCCGCTACTATTTCAACATGGGCTGGGATGGCCAGGGTGTACCCAAACCCCAGACCCTCCGTAGCCTGGGGCTGACCTACGCCCTGGACAGGTTGCCGAAGCCCCAACACCGCCCCCGCCGGGTGAAGCCACAATGAAAGCAGGCCTATCTGCCCTCTACCTGATGCGGGAGCCGTTCTCCGTCATGATTGATGAGATGGAGCGGACAGGCATCAGAAACTGGGAACTGGTGGACGAGGGCCTCCACTCGCTGGACCGCAGGCGGTTGCGCACCCTGAAGGGGCTCAAAGACTCCCTGGGCCTTGAGATAGTCCTGCACGGCCCCCTGGGGGACACCAACATCGCCTCCTTCAGCCGTACCATAAGGGGGGCGGTGGTCAGGAGGCTGCTCCGCTCCCTGGAGTTGGCCGCCGAGCTTGGGGCGGGGCTTTGGATATTCCACCCCGGCTCCTTCACCGAGCTTACCGGGATATACCGGCACCAGGAGTGGGGTATACAGGAGGAGTCCATCGGCCGGATAGCGGAGGCGGCGACAGTTCTGGGGATAACCATTGGCATAGAGAACATGCCCGCCGGCCCCGCCCGCTACCTGCTGGTTAAAGTTGACCAGTTCACGCGCTTCTATGAGAGCACCGTGACCAGGGGGGTGGGCCTGGTGCTGGATGTGGGGCACGCCCATACGGCAAATGAGGTTGCCGGTTTCGTGGAGAAGCTGGGACCACGCATCGTCCACATCCACGCCCACGACAATGACGGTAGCTTTGACCGCCACCGGGCTATAGGCGAGGGCACCATAGACTGGGACCTCGTGCTCACCGGGCTTAAACGGGCCCGGTTCACGGGAATGCTCTCCGTGGAGTCCATGCGGGAATCAGTGAGGGGTGTCCACCACCTGGAAGAAATGATTTCAAGGCTGTAGAGGTGACCTAGAAGGGGTATTGATGCTTATTGGCAGGACATGGAGCCTGCCATCAACAATCCTTCTGGATGCGTTTTCCGGCCGAATTCAGGCGGCTCCTCGGACCGATGCGGCCACCGTCTGGGTGCAAATCAGACACCCCTTCTTGGCGGCCGGCCGGGGTTGATCTCGGGGTCGGACAAGAATAGTGGTAGGATGGTGGAAGTCGCTATAAGCTCATTACAGGGTGAGAAATCAGGAATGTTGCCGCATATCATACAGCTTATGTCTACATTTTGGGCATGTTTTATTGACCTGCCCCCCCAAAACCGGTCCACTTAAAATGTTAGAGTTCCAGGTATTGGAACCGGCAAGATAGCCACCAGCTCCTGTGGGCATCTCCAACATCTAGAACTCTAACTTTCAAAGGGATTAAGTCTTTGGGGCAGGTCACCTCCCTCAGAGGTTCAGCGCCGGGCGTCCTCCAGGGACTCCAGGAAGGACTCCAACTTGTCCTTGAGGTCATCTTCGGAGACCACCGAGGGGTCCAAGTAGTCGCAGTCCAGCACCAGGGTGGGGATGCCCACCCTGTCCCGCAAAGCGTCCCGCACGGTGCGGATGATGGCGCAGGTCTGGGGACAGCCGATGTTGGCCCAGTAGATGGCACCCTGCGCCCTGTGCGACACGGCATCGGCTACCGAGTCGGCCACCGCCTCGTCCACCGGCCCGTGCATCTGGCGCATGACGGGGGTGGCGAAGTACTTCAGGGCCAGGCTCTGGAAGGGGTCGGCGGGGTCATACCACCACTCCCCCCAGTGGTGGTAGTAGGGGTTGGCCACTATAGAGGCCCCGTGGTCCCGCTGCAGCCAGTCCAATAGCTTCCAGTTGTGGGTGGGCGGGTTGAAGAGCGTCATAATGCGGAAGCGCTCCTCCGGAACCACCCCTTTTCCGGCATCGGCCAGCTCCTGTGCCTCGTTGTGCACCGCCTGGTAGTAGGCCACCGCCTCCGGGCTGCCACTGGCCAGCCAGTAGACATTAACCATCTGGCACCCCCGGCGGTTGGGCATGGGGGTGGGCACCCGGGCACGCAGGCGGTAAATCTCCCTGTGCAGCCCCACCTGGCGCTGTGACTCCTCCATAACTTGGGCCAGACGGTCGTAGTCCAAGCGGCGGCCGGTGATCCGCTCCAGGAAGAAGACCATCTCTCGTAACTCCTGGGCATAGTACTCGGCCTGGCTTTCGGTGAGCCGGTAGGGTCTCTCCACAAAGAGTGAAGGTAGTCCGTAAAGCTCCTTGAGCAGCCCGCCGCTCTTCACAGAACTGTCACACGCCTGCTGGCTGTAGACCAGGGCGTCCGGACGGGGCATCCACCCCTGGGCGAACAGGGCGGCCATAGCACGGTGGGTGGAGCAAATCTCGGAGGGAAGCCCGAAGCCACGGGCGGCGACGAACAGCTCCTCGTAGTTCTTGATGGAGGGGGGCAGGGTGGTTGCCAG
>JASLQE010000238.1 GCA_030744635.1 Dehalococcoidia bacterium
GCCTCTGAGATCGGAGGGCCCGGGGAGTTTCCCTTCACTAGGGGCGTCTATCCTGAGATGTACCGTGGCCGCCTGTGGACCATGCGCCAGTACGCCGGGTTCGGCTCCGCCGAGGAGTCCAACCGCCGCTACCGGTACCTGCTGGAACAGGGTCAGACCGGACTATCGGTGGCCTTTGACCTTCCCACCCAGATAGGCTATGACTCCGACGAGCCCGCCTCCGAGGGCGAGGTGGGCAAGGTGGGCGTCCCCATCAGCTCCATAGAGGACATGGAGACCCTCTTCCGGGACATCCCCCTGGACAAGGTGTCCACCTCTATGACCATTAACGCCACCGCCCCCATACTGCTGGCCATGTATATTGCTATGGCCAAAAGGCGCGGGGTGGAGGTCAAGGGGCTGGACGGCACCGTGCAGAACGATGTCCTCAAGGAGTATATCGCCCGCGGTACCCACATCTTCCCCCCCCGGTCCTCCATGCGACTGACCACAGATATATTTGACTACTGCAGCCGCGAGGTGCCCCGGTGGAATACCATCAGCATAAGCGGCTATCACATCCGGGAGGCGGGCTCCACCGCCACCCAAGAGGTGGCCTTCACCCTGGGCAACGCCATGGCCTATGTACAGGGGGCCGTGGACCGCGGGCTGGATGTGGACAGCTTCGCCGGACGGCTCTCCTTCTTCTTCGCCTGCCACAACAATTTTGTTGAAGAGATAGCCAAGTTCCGGGCGGCCCGGCGCATGTGGGCCAGAATCATTCGGGAGCACTTCGGTGCCAAGGACCCGCGTTCCTGGACGATGCGTTTCCACACCCAGACCGGCGGCGTTACCCTCACCGCCCAGCAGCCCCTGAACAATGTGGTCCGCACCACCATCCAGGCGCTGGCCGCCGTGCTGGGAGGCACCCAGTCATTGCACACCAACTCCTGGGATGAGGCCTACGCCCCACCCAGCGAGGAGGCCGTCACCATCGCCCTCAGGACACAGCAGGTGATTGCCCACGAGAGCGGCGTGGCCGATATAGCGGACCCACTGGGCGGCTCGTTCTTCCTGGAGAACCTCACCGATACCATTGAGAAAGGGGCATTCGCCTACATCGACAAGATTCACGCCCTGGGGGGTGCGGTGACCGCCATTGAGCAGGGGTTCCAGCAGAAGGAAATTCAGGACTTCTCTTACACCCATCAGCAGCAGGTGGAATCGGGGCAGCGGGTGGTGGTGGGTGTCAACCAGTTCGTAACTACGCAGCCGGCGGTTGCCGGCCTGCTCAGGATGGACCCGGAAAAGGCCAGCTCCCAGATAAAGAGGCTTCGGGATCTCCGGGAGCGCCGCAGCCAGGCCGCGGTATCCGGCTCCCTGAAAAAGATAGAGTCTACCGCCCGCTCCGATGAAAACCTAATGCCCGCTCTGGTGGAGGCGGTGGAGGTGGGGGCTACCCTGGGCGAAATCTGCGACGTGCTGCGCCAGGTGTTCGGCACGCAAAAAGAGTTCCTAGTCTTCTAAGGGGGAAAACATGGCTAGAAACAAGAAGGACTGGGAGGAGGAATGCCTGAAGCCGGCGCTGAAACGCCCGCTGCGACAGGAGTCCTTCACCACCCCCTCGGGCATACCCGTAGACACCGTCTACACCCCGGAGGACGCCGACAACGGCTACGATGATAATCTGGGCTTCCCTGGCGAATATCCATTCGCCAGGGGTATACAACCCACCATGTACCGGGGCCGCCTGTGGACCATGCGCCAGTACGCCGGCTACGCCTCCGCCGAGGAGTCCAACAAGCGCTACCGGTACCTCCTGGACCAGGGCCAGACCGGACTATCAGTGGCCTTTGACCTCCCCACCCAAATAGGTTATGACTCCGACGAGCCCGCCGCCGCGGGCGAGGTAGGGAAGGTGGGAGTCCCCATCGACACACTTGAGGATATGGATACTCTCTTCCGTGGTATCCCCCTAGATAAGGTGTCCACCTCCATGACCATCAACGCCACCGCCCCCATCCTGCTGGCTATGTACATCGCCGTGGCCAGGAAGCAGGGGGCGGATGTGGAGAAGCTTGAGGGCACCGTGCAGAACGATGTCCTCAAGGAATACATCGCCAGGGGCACCTACATCTTCCCACCCAGCCCCTCCCTGAAGCTGGCCACGGACATCGCCGAATACTGTAGCCAAAACCTGCCGCGATGGAACTGCATTAGCGTCGGCGGCTACCACAGTCGGGAGGCAGGCTCCACCGCCGTTCAGGAGATAGCTTTCGCCCTGAGCAATGGCATAGCCTATGTGCAGGCGGCAGTGGACCGGGGTCTGGATGTGGACAGCTTCGCCCCCCGCATATCGTGGATTTTCCAGATAGACAGCAACTTCCTGGAGGAGGTCGCCAAGCCGCGGGCGCTGCGGCGCATATGGGCCAGAATAATGCGGGAGCGGTTCGGCGCCCAGGACCCCCGCTCCACGATGCTGCGCACCCATGTGCAGACCGGAGGCTCTACCCTCACCGCCCAACAGCCCCTGAACAATATCATCCGCGCCACTATTCAGTCTCTGGCCGCCGTGCTGGCCGGGGTGCAGTCCATGGCCGTCTCCTGCTACGACGAGGCCCTTGCCCTGCCCTGTGAGGAGTCGGAGACGCTCTCTTTGCGCACACAGCAGATTATTGCTCACGAAAGCGGCGTGGCCGATGTGGCCGACGCCCTGGGTGGCTCGTATTTCGTAGAATACCTGACCAACACCATAGAGCGGGAGACCCTGACATACATAGACAAGATTGAGGCCATGGGCGGCGCTGTGGCCGCCATAGAGCAAGGCTTCATGCAGAATGAGATACAGGACTCGGCCTATAAGAAAATGCAGGAGGTGGAGACTGGCCAACGGGTCCAGGTGGGTGTCAACCAGTTCATCTCCCCCTACCCCAATATAACCGGCCTCCTAAAGGTGGACCCCCAGGAAGCCCGGGGCCAGGTGCAACGCCTTAACGAGTTCAGGCAGCGCCGCAACGGGGACACCGTTGCGGCCTCGCTGAAGAAGGTTGATGTAGCAGCCCGCTCCGAGGAAAACCTGATGCCACCCCTCATAGAAGCGGCGGAGGCCGGGGCTACCCTAAGCGAGACCTGTGGGGTGCTCCGCCAGGCTTACGGCACCCAGCACGAGTTCCTGGTCTATTAGTAGAAGGAGATTGCATGGACTTTTCCCTAAGTGAAGAGCACCAGATGTTCCAGACCATGGTGCGCGATTTCGCAACCAAGGAAATAGAACCCCACGCCGCCCGTATTGATGAGGAGGAGGAGTTCCCCATAGATAATGTGCGCAAGATGGGTGAGATGGGACTCTTCGGTCTTACCATCGACGAGAAGTACGGCGGCAGCGGCGGGGACGCCATCCAGCTTGCCATAGCCACCGAAGAGATAGCCCGTGCCTGCGCCGCCACCAGCACCATCTACCTAGCCAGCCTATCGCTGGGGGCTCACCCCATCTACAACCACGGCAATGAGGAGCAGAAGATGCGCTTCATGCCGCCGCTGGCAGGGGGTCAGAAGCTGGCGG
>JASLQE010000239.1 GCA_030744635.1 Dehalococcoidia bacterium
CATGTGCACCCCCTGGTGGCCGGACGCATGGAGTACGCCTCCATCGTGGGGGGTTGCGCCGGTTGCGCCAGTGTGGAGGGGGCCAGGTTGGCGGGCAGGCCTCCGGTGGGCACCATGCCCCATGCCCTCATCATCTGCTACGGGGATACGGTGGCGGCCACCATCGCCTTTGACCGCCATATGCCCCCCGATGTGCGCCGCATTTCCCTGGTGGATACCTTCAAAGACGAGGCGGAGGAGAGCCTGCGGGTGGCCCGTGCCCTCAAAGAGCGTCTGCATGGCGTCAGGCTGGATACCCCCTCGGAGCGGGGCCGGGTTACGGTGGAACTGGTGAAAGAGGTGCGGGTACGGCTGGACCAGGCGGGCTTCCCCTGGGTGGACATCGTGGTCTCCGGCGGCCTGGACCCGGAGCGGATCCGTATGTTCGGGGAGGCAGGTGCCCCCGTGGTCTCCTTCGGGGTGGGCCACCACATCTCCGGGGCGTCCCCCCTTGATTTCACCGCCGACCTCCACGAGATAGAGGGAATGCCCATCGCCAAGCGGGGCCGCATCCCCGGCCTCACCGACAACCCCCACCTCAAGCGGGTGATATAGCCCTTCAGCCTCAGGGTTTCGCCTCTGGTGGGAGGCCCGCATGTCGGCGTCATATACAGGCTGTGAGAGACTGCTTAAATCTGGCGGGCTACCAATGTCCCCTCGTAGATCGCATCCATGGCCCTGCGAGGCTGCTTGGCGTCCCCCATCAGGTGCAGCTCCGGCACCTTGCCCAATAGCTGCTCATATAGCTGGTTCTGCGGGCGGACCCCCACCGCCAGCACGACGGTATCCGCCTCCGCGAAGCACCGCTCCCCATCCTTCAGATATTCCACCCCCCGGGGAGTGATGCTCTTGACCTCGGCCCCGGTCTCCGTTTTGACCCCCGACACCTCCAGCAGGCGGCGCATGAAGCCCCGGCGGCTAACCCCCACATCCCGGGCCAAGGAAGGGAGCATCTCCAAGACGGTCACCTCTCTCCCCCTGCAGGTGAGCGCCAGGGCGTCCTGAGGCTCCAGCGCCTGCCAGCCTACCAGGAAAACGGCGGACTCAGCATCCATCGCCCCATCAAGGGCCAGCAAAAGGGCGGTCTCGCACCCCGTTCCCCCTCCCCCTACCACCACCACCTTTGACCCCAGCACCACCTCACCGCCCAGCACCTGCCACGCCTGCACCACGGTGGGCACGTCGCAGCCGGGGACCGGCGGGGTAACCGGCGCCGCCCCGGAGGCTATTACCACGGCATCGGGCGCCTCTCTTTCCACCAGCCGAGGCGTCACCTCCCGGCCCAGGCGAACCTTTACCCCCAGCTTCTTGAGCTGGTGAGCGAAGTATCCTATTGCGTTGGAGAAGTCCTCCTTGCCCGGCGGCGAGGCGGCATAGAAGAGCTGACCCCCCAGCCGGGAGGCCCTGTCATACAGGGAGACCTGGTGCCCCCGGAGGGCCAGGACCCGGGCCGCTTCCAGCCCTGCCGGGCCGCCGCCCACCACCATCACCCGCTTCTGCCGCGTGGCGGGCCGTATCCCCAACTCGTGCTCCCGCCCGCAGGCGGGGTTGATGAGGCAGGTTACCGGCTCCACATCCGTGCCCCATATGTGAGTGAACACCCGGTCATAGCAGCCCTGGCAGCAGCGGATACATGGTCGGACCTCCTCCGGCCTCCCCTGCTCTGCCTTGATGGCTATCTCGGGGTCGGCCAGCATGGCGCGGCCCAGGGCTATCATATCGGCCTGCCCTTCCCGCAGCACCCTCTCCGCCAGGGTCAGGTCGCCTATATGTGCGGTGATAACGGGCAGCTTCACCTCCCGCTTTACCGCCCTGGCCAGGTAAAGGAAGGCACCCTTGGGCGCAAACCCGGGCGTCAGGGGCAGCGAGGTGTCATGCCCCGCGGGAGAGACATGCAGCGCATCCACCCCCAGGGCCTCCAGCCCCCTGGCCACGTACCTGGCCTCCTCCAGGTGGTTGCCCCCCGGCAAGTACTCGTCCCCGGATATCTTCACCATCAGGGGATATTCGGGGCCCACCTCCGCCCGGATGGCCTGGACCACCTCCCCCAGAAGGCGGAACCGGCCCTCTATACTGCCGCCGTAGTCGTCGGTCCTCTTGTTGGTCCGGGAGGAGAGGAACTCCCGCAGTATGTATCCGGAGTAGGCGTTAAGCTCCACCAGGTCGATGCCGGCCTCCTTGATTCGGGCCACGGCCGCGGCGAAGTTCCGTACAACATCCTTAATCTCCGGTACGGTCAGCTCCCGGCAGGTCTGCCGGGTCCAGGCGTTTTTTATCTCTGAGGCGGACGCCGCCTGGGTGCCGGTGATATCCGACCGGCTGTACGAGCCGCCGTGCAGAATGTGGAAGCCCAGTTTGGCCCCGTGTCTGTGGATGGCATCCGCCAGCTCGCGGGCAGCAGGGACGAACTCATCCTCCCAGGGGCGGAAACCGTGGAGGAAGGACTGGCCCAGGGGTTGGGTGAAGGCAGCGCTCGCCAGAATAAGTCCTACACCCCCACGGGCACGCTCCGCATAGAAGTCTACTATCTGCGGACTGTACTTCCCGTCCACATAGGTCGTGTCATACATCATACCCATAGGGGACATCACCAGCCGGTTGCGCACCTGGAGCCGGCCGATGGAGATTTCAGAAAAAAGTCGTTTCAGTTCCACTCTTCACCCCTTGTCTACGGCATCTACGGTGCGCGATGGGGTCGTTTGCCAAGCCTTTCCCGCCACCGGGGCCGATGATACCCTCATGGCACCCCAGTGTCAAACGGCCTCCACGCCGCACTCCGACGGCCTGCCTTCGATGCCCTGGTTGCCCCGGGGGCGTGCCCAACATCTGGGACGCAGATTGCGTCCAGAGGGCCGGACACCTTGACACCTCCGGGCGGTTGATTCACCATGGTTTTGGTGACCGGCAGGGGCTGATGGGAACGCCATGGGAAGGAGGTGAGGTAGGGCAAGCTGATTCTAACTGGGAGGTCTGATTTTGGGTGACAAGCTTCAAGGAAAGAACGCGGTGGTAACCGGGGGAGGTCGTGGTATCGGCCGGGAGGTAGCCCTGGCGTTGGCGGACGAAGGGGCCAGGGTCATGGTGGTTGACCCCGGCGTGGAGCGGGATGGCTCTGGTAAGGATACCTCGGCCGCCGATGGGGTGGTGAAGGAGATAGAGCAGCAGGGGGGCACCGCGGCCCCCGCCTACGATTCTGTGGCTGACTTCGCCGGCGCCGAGCGGATTATCATGAACTGCGTAAAGCGGTTTGGCAGCCTGGACATAGTCTTCAATGCGGCAGGCGTGCTGCGGGAGCGCATGATTTTCAACATGACCGAGGACGACTGGGACACGGTTATCTCTGTGCACCTGAAAGGCACCTTCAACACGTGCCGCCATGCCTGTGTAGTGATGCGGAAGCAGAAGTCCGGACGCATAATCAACGTAACCTCAGACGCCTGGCGGGGCACGGTGGGGCAGTGTAACTACGGTGCCGCCAAGGGCGGCATCGTCAGCCTTACCCGCGCCATCGCACGCGAGATGGGACGCTCTGGGGTGACCTGTAACGCCATCGCCCCCCTGGCCGCCACCCGCATGACCATGACCGAGGAGGTGAAGTCCGGGTTTAAAAGAAGGATGGAGGCCGGCATCATCACCCGGGAGCGCTACGAGGAACTGCTGGACATGCCGGGGCCGGAGTTTGTGCCACCGGCGGCGCTGTTCCTGGCCAGTAACGCTGCCGCCAACATAAATGGCCAGGTTATCGGCATCGGCGGCGGCCAGATATCCATCTACTCGGAGCCGCTGCCGGTAAGGGTCCTCAGCAAGGACTACAAGAAACAGGGCCGCTGGACACTGGACGAGCTTATCGCCCTCGCCCCCAATATACTCCTCACCGGTTATGTGAATCCAGCCCCCCGGCAGGTGGACTGAGGGGGGGCAGTTATCTCTACCGCAGCCTGTTGAAGCGGTGTGCTCCAAGTATTATACTATTATAATCACCTGATAATAGTACTCAGAAGGTCACCATGGTCAAAGTGAAGACCTTCACCACCGCCCTTAAAATCTTCCACACCGCCGACGAGCTGAGCAAGTTAGACCAGGAGGTAAGCGGCTTTCTGGCCGGGGCCGGCGTCACCCGGGTGATGTCTGTGTCTGACTCAGCCACCACCGACAACACCGGGGCCACCATAGGCCTGTTACGGGTAGTGGCCTACGAAACATAGATGAGACTTTAGACACAGGCCATCACAACCCTACGCCGTAACCTATAGAGAAGGTGCCTACGCCGTCTCCCGCTGGAACTCCAGGCGCAACACCCGGCGGGTTTCAGGCGTGACCCGTACCCGCTCGTCCAGCCGCCACCCCACCACCCACAGGATGTGCCGCGAGGAGCACACCACCGGCACCAGCCCCCGCCACGGGCGGGGTATGCGGGCATCCACCATGAAGTCCTGCAGCTTCTTGTCCCCACTCAGCCCCAGGGGGCGGAAGCGGTCACCGGGGCGGCGGGGCCGTACGGTTAGCTCCGTACCCGCTGCCTCATAGTCCATGTAAGCCACCAGGTCAGTTGAAAAATCATCCCCAAAGCCGGGCGCGGCTACCCCCCCAGGGTTTAGTATGGTGGCAGTGACCCGCCATCCAGGGGGCCGTGACCCCCCCGGCACCTGGAGGGAGTATTCCCGTTCTAAGGGGGGCATAGGGCAGGGGGCCTCGCCCCTCCCAAGCCAGGCATGTTCCCCCAGGGTGGTCACGGTCAGCCCCCGGGGTAGGGTGAGGCGGTGGCTGCCCGGCTTATCAAGCAGCCGCAGCACCCCCTCCACATGTACCATAGCCACATCCTCCCGGCCGATAACCTCCCCCACCGCCCGTAGTAGCAGGTGCCGCTGAAGCGCCGGATGTAGCTGTCGCAGCCGCATCAGGTCCAGGGATAGCCCACCCCCTGAGCCGGTCACCACCCCCGGCCAGGCCGTTCCCACCACCCCCTCCAGAAAGTCCGTATCACAGGTCAGGGCCTGAGCGGTGCGCAGCAATGCCTCCCACACCCGGGGATTCATACCCTGCAACAGGGGAAGCAGGCGGCCCCGGATGCGATTGCGCAGGGGTCCGGGATGCAGGTTAGAGCTGTCCTGCCGAGGGTTGAGGCGCAGCCAACCGCAGTAGGCCTCGGTCTCTCTATGTGAGGCCGCCAGCAAAGGCCGGACCAGCAGCAGGTTGGTCTCCGGTTCCGGCCCCGGCCAAAAGGCCACCGGGGCCATACCCCGCAGCCCGCGGGCACCCGCCCCCCGCACCAGGTTCATCAGCACCGTCTCCACCTGATCATCCGCGGTGTGGCCCACAGCCACCCGGCCCGCACCGACATCGCGGGCCACCCCGCCCAGGAACCGGTAACGCAACTGGCGGGCGGCCTCCTCCACGGACAGCCGGTGCCGTTGCCGGTGTGCGGGCACATCCCGCCGTTCAACCGTAAGAGGCACCCCCAGCCCCTGGCAGATATGTTCCACGAAGCGGGCATCGGCCTCCGCCTCCGCACCCCGCAGCATGTGGTCCAGGTGGGCGGCATGGAGGCCTATACCAAGCTCGCCGCAGAGCCGGTGGAGCAGATGGAGCAGGCACAACGAATCAGGGCCTCCGGATACGGCCACCACAACCATTTCTCCGGGGTGGAGCAGGCCGCGCCCCCGGATGAAGGCCAGCACCCTGGCCTCAAAGCCTGGGGGGTCCTCCAGGCTATACCTCCTTCCAGTGGCAGGTATCGTTGAACTTTACCAGGCGGGACTGGTCGCCGTTCAGGTCTATCACGGTGAAACTGCCCACCTCCAGGCGGAGGCGGCGGAAGAGGCCGGGAGCCATGTTCAGGGCCCGGAGGAAAAGAGCGATGACGGTGAAGGTATGACACACCACCACCACGGTATCCTCGGGGTGATGGTCCCGTATACGCACCAGTGCGGCCCAGGCACGCTCCATCACATCGCCCAGGGACTCGCCACCGGGGCAAGCGATAGAGCCGGTGCCCTCCCGCCACTGCTTCCAGAAAGCGGGGTGCTCCTGAGGCAGTTGCCCGAAGTGGAAACCTTCCAGGTCCCCGGCGTCAATCTCAGTAAAGTCCGGCTCCAGCGTCACCCGCATGTCATGGTGCTGCGCTATCTGCTGGGCCGTGTCCCGTGCCCGGCTGAGGGGGCTGGAATAGATGGCGTCTATCTTCTCGGCCCTCATAGCCTCCCCGACAGCCCGGGCCTGACGGTGTCCCACCTCGTTTAACTCTATATCACTGCCGCCGCCCTGAAAGCGGCGCTCCACATTCCACTGTGTCTGGCCGTGGCGTACCAGGATAAGCCTCATGGCACCTCCAGGAATATACGGGTGCGGTGCAGGTGATGTGGGCGCAGTCCCACTGCCAGGGCCACCTGGTCCGCCCTGCCTGTACCGGCGGGGCCGGCCTTTAGGCGCATCTCCAACACCCAGACACCGGCAGCGGACGGCACCGCGCGCAGACCCTCCACGAGGGGTCGCAGGTCATAGTGGCGCACCTGTCGCTCCCGGCGGTGCTGCCACGGAAAACGGTCGGCATCCAAGAGGGCAGCCGTCGCCTCGGCCACGCCGTTACCCTCCCCCTCCACGCGGTACTCGGCGGCCAGCACCAGGGAGGGCAAGGATGGGGCACGGGGGGGCACCGGCTGCACCCTGCCCAGCACCAGCCCGTTGGGTGACTGACACTTCAGGCCACCGGTCAAATGGTCCAGGGGCAGGGGCCGGGTGAGCCGTATGTCCAGCAGCTCGGCATCGCTGGTGACCCCCAGGGGCAGGGGCAGGGCCAGGGAGATCTGGGGGTGGGGGCTGAACCCCTGGGAGTAGGCCAGGGGCACCAGGGCCCTCCGTAGCAACCTCTCCCACAACCGCATCAGGTCCAAGTGGGACAGGAATTTCAACTCCTCCTCCCGGCTGAACTCGAGCCTCCAACGTTGCAATCTACTCCCTGGTGATGAGGATTTTCTCTATCTTACGGCCCCTCATTTGGGTAACCACCAGCTTCAAATTGCCCTGGCGCACAGTCTCTCCCTCCCGCGGGATACGGCCCAGCAGGCTGAGGAAGAGCCCAGCCACGGTCTGGTACTCCCCCTCGGGCAACTCCAGGCCCAGCATCTCGTTGGCCTCCTCTACCTGGAGGCCGCCATCCACCTGGAAAGTGGACTCGTTGATGGTCTCCCACTCCTGCCCCTCCCAGCCCATCTCGTCCCGGACGCTGCCCACAATCTCCTCAACCATCTCGTCCAGCGTCACCACGCCGGCAACGCCGCCGTACTCGTCCACCACCACCGCCATCTGCCATCCCTGGGCCTGCATGACGGGTAGCAGCTCGCCCAGCGGCTTGGTCTCCGGGACGAAGCTGGCGGGGCGCATGAGGATATCTACATAGTCACTCTTTGTCAGAGTCCCTTGCGCCAGCGCCATGAGCACATCCTTAACGGCCAGGATGCCCTCCACCTCCTCCAGGGAGCCTCTGTAGACCGGAAACCGGGAGTAAGGGTGCTGCCCGTAGGTATGGAAGAAGTCCTTTAGCGATGTGCCCAGGGGCACGGCCACAACCTCGGTGCGTGGGGTCATCACTTCTTTGACCAGGCGGTCACCGAACTCAAAAACGCGGTGGAGCATCTTGGCAGCGGTCTCCTCTACCGCCCCTTGTTCATGGCCGATGGTGATGAGGAAACGGATATCCTCCTCACTCAGGGCCTGCCGCATAGGGCCACCCCCGGTGGCCCGGGTGGACATCCAGGTGACCGCTGTAATCATGGGGGAGAGGGCCCTCTGCATCAACCCCATTACACCCGAGGTGAGAAAGGCAACCCTTTCTGGATGGCGGGTGGCGAAGGACTTGGGGAGGGTGTCCCCCAGCAAGAAGACCACGGCTGCCACCGCCGCCGTAGCGATAACCACCCCCCACCGCGGCCCCCACAGGGAGACGGCCACCGCCGACCCCAGCACCGCCACCGCTGTGTTAGCCACGTTGTTGGAGAGCAGCACCGTAGCCAGCATTCGCTCCGGCTCCTGGATAATCCTCTCCACCTCCGGCCCACCGCTCACACCCTCGGCAGCCATGCGTCGCACCCGGCTGCGCTGCACCGAAAGGTATGCCGCCTCCATCAGTGCAAACAGGGCGGAGAGCAGTAAAAAGCCAGCCATCAACCCCACGTACAGTCCGGCCATCCTCAACTCCTCCTTCCCAGTATGGAAATGATAGCATCACCATAGGGGGGCGTCAAAATGCTACAATAGGTCAAGGGGATCAAGGGGGTCAAGGCCGCCACACAGTGAGAAGAAGGCAGGTAGCTATAACATGGATAGTACGTACACCAGAGCGGAGCTGGAAAACCGGTTGG
>JASLQE010000240.1 GCA_030744635.1 Dehalococcoidia bacterium
TTTCCCCCCCCCCCCGCCCGGAATATATTTGCGGGGGCTACGCCCCCGCGCCTCCGGGGGCTCTGGGGGGGGGCATCCCCCCAGATATAAATTCCGAGGGCGGATGGGCGGGATACGAACTGCAACACCCGCACCTCCGGCCCACATCTCAGGGAGGAAGGATGGATACCGTGCGTAAGGGCGCGCGAGGAATACGGGGCTGGGGCTCTACTGGCCCTGGAAGTGAGGCTCCCGTTTCTCTAGGAAAGACTGCACGCCCTCCTGGAAGTCCTCTGTGGAGCGGCAGATGGCCTGGGCGGTGCCCTCAAACTCGGCCGCCTGGTCCAGGTTGCCGTCTGCGCCCAGGTAAATCCCTTTCTTTATCAGCTCCAGGGATACCGTGGGGCCGCTGACCAGCCTCTCCGCCAGCTCCCGGGCGGTGGACATCAGCTCCTGGGGGGAGACCACCCGGTTGACTATACCCACCTTCTCCGCCTGCTCGGCGTCGAAGACATCCCCCAGTAGCATAATCTCCATGGCCCTAGCGGTGCCCACCAGACGGGGCAGTGTATAGGTGGCCCCGATATCGGGGATGAGGCCCCGGCGCACGAAGGCCATAGAGAAGCGGGCGCGGTCAGAAGCTATACGCAGGTCAGTCAAAAGGGCTAGGGAGAAGCCGCCACCGGCGCACATGCCGTTGATAGCCCCGATAATCGGCTGGCGCACCTTCTTCATGGCGTCAACAATGGTGTGCATCAGGCGCTGGCTCCTGTCCATGCGGTCAAGCAGGGTACGGTCGGTCTTGGGGAGCAGCCCGGACGCAATCTCACCCACATCGGCACCGGAGCAGAAGGCATCACCCGCGCCCGTGAGGATGATGGCTTTCACCTCCCGGTCCTGGTTCAGCTCGCCCATCATAGCCGGGATATCCTCAAGCATCATCTTACGGGTCATGGCGTTATAGCGGCGGGGGCGGTTGAGGGTGATGACGGCAACACCACTTGCTTTCTCCAGGATGAGCTCCCGGGTATCTGTCTGGGATTCCATGCGGGCCTCCTTCCTGAGAGGCTGTCTTCTCTTATTACCGGGAGTGGGTAGTGGAGAATAACAGCCCCGATGCTACATGTACCAAGGGGGTTTGGGCGGCGGTGGGCTCAGTTTTTAGACCTGGCCACCACCTCCATGAAGCTATCTATTCGGTTGTCCACCTCTGCCTCGTCAAACAGGCGGCTGTCCACCATATCGCCCTCAATCACCACCGATGGCAGTCCGGACTGCCTCTCCGCCTCTTTGGATATAACAACCTGCTCCATGATGAAAGGCTTGCAGGTCCGACTCATCTGCATCACCATAGCGTCCACCTTGTAATCGGAGAGGAGGCGGCGCAGCAGGTCAATGCGGTAACGGGTACCGCGGTTGAGGAGGACAAGGGTCTGTGACCTGGCGATGGAGTCCAGTGGGTTTTTGGGGTCCAGGTCGGAGAAGGCCTCAATCCACACCATGGGGTACTTGGCCGCCACCAGCGCTGCCCCGTAGCCCGCGAACTTGCGGCCCAAATACCCTACCTTAAACCACACGGGGATATTGTCCCAGTAGAGCCGGTATACCTCCTCGCCGATGGCGGACACCTTTGTCCGCACCCTCTCCTCCACCTCGGCGATAAGGGTCTTGTAGTATTCAATGGGTTCCGGGAAGCCCCGGGCCACCATGAGCGGCCCCAGGTGGAGGAAGGTGTCAAAGGAGGTTATGGGCGAGGGCACATTCCGGGTGGAAGTGACAAACTTTTCATAGAGCAGGGATGCCTCTCTGGCATAGGCGATGGCCTGCTGGTAGGCG
>JASLQE010000241.1 GCA_030744635.1 Dehalococcoidia bacterium
GGTACTTGACCAGTTACAAAAGCCTGTTTTTCTTCACCAAGTCATCTGAGGCGCTGCTACTACCGAGAAAATGTGAGATGGTAATAGCCAAGAATATTTGGATTCCTGAATAGAAGGAGGCACATCTATGAGCAATCAGGCACAGGCAGCCATGGCCCAGCCGGAGTCCCTGGCTGAGACACTTGAGGAGGTGCTGGCGGGGCGGCGCAGTATACGCCGCTTCTCCGGAGACCCTGTACGGGAGGAGGACATACGGCGAATCGTCCGGGCGGGGGGTCTGGCCCCCAGCGCTGGAAACCAGCAGATGTGGCGCTTTCTGGTGGTGAGGTCACGGGCACTGATTGATCAGATGCACAAAGCGGTGCTGGAGGCCGTGGAAGATGTTCTCTCCTGGGAGGAGAGCCGGGAGTACGAGGGGAGGATTAGTGGCATGAGGAATGGCGCCACCTTCTTCGCCCAGGCTCCGGTTACCATCGCCGTGCTATCCAAGGCCTATGACCAACCGCTGGACTTACATGTGCTACCTGCCAGGGGATACACCTTCGAGCAGGTCTACCGCCTGAGGGGGGACCCTGGCCGACAGAGCGTGGGAGGGGCTATCCAGAACATGCTGCTTATGGCCCACGCCCTGGGCTACGGGGCCTGCTGGATGTGTGGGCCACTGGTGGCCGGGCCGGCCCTGGAACGACTGTTGAAGGTGGAGGAGCCGTGGCGGTTGGTGGCCCTGGTGCCGGTAGGGGTACCCGCTCAGAGCCCTGGAGTTCCCAACAAAAAGTCCCAGGAAGAGATTAGCGCCTTCGTGGACTAGAAGGCGGCACAAACCGCCTTTATCCCATCCGGCGCCCGGGAGGACGTGTAGGCAGCTATATCCCAAAACTGCGCTGAAACTACCTAGTGTAGTGTAGCTCAATAAGGGTTACATATGTTTGGCAGGGTGCACGCTTTCCTGAACAAAGCATTCAAACTCTTCATCTGGGCGGCCGCTATTTAGTGCATCTAGTGAAGGTGGCCAAAGCGAATGATACATAGGCTACACTACACTAGTTCTATTGACATGCCCTCCGCCGTCCTTTAGCTGAACCGAAGAACGAAATGTTCAGCAGGGGCGGCTGGCTATGTGTTGCTAACCCAGCCACAGGTGTATAATGAACTGGTATGATCGGGTACCAACCGTCAAGAGGGACAGAACCGCTCAAGCACCTCCGTCAGCGATGTGGCCTGACTCTGGCACCAACGAATAAGGGGTTGCTGCCACGCAGTCTTCGCTACCCGTTATGAGCGAACTGGAGTTGCGGTTGGATTTCCCCGGCGTCATTCTGACCCTCAATAATGAGGTGCTTCTCTTGCGCAGCTGGACCCCTTTGCATACCATGGCTTCAGCAGTGGTCGGCGGTGGCATCAGCCGGGTAAAGTATATCCTCCACAAGTATGTCAACCCGGACTATAGCTATTCAGACCCGGAAGGAGAGCTCAAAGCACTC